>NZ_JMDX01000188.1:0-11347 GCF_000935845.1 Paenibacillus sp. E194 | reverse complement strand
TTTTGCATGTCAATTTTAAAAAAATTAATAGTTACTAGGTTACAGTTGGCCCGACAAGAACACGATGAAGCAGAATGCCGACATCACGGATGCGTAGGTGACGGAGTATTGTGTTCGCTTCTTATTGTTGTCGAGTAGGTTGAACAGAAACAGAAAGCTGAGTACGGGAATAAGCAGGTAAGCCATGTACAGAATGATCGTCGCCATTCTTAACACCTCCAAGTAGTAGTTGTTGATAAATACCATGTAAATATTGGCATAGACGTATTCTATCATGCTTTTACGCGTTTGGGTACAAAAGGTTTTTTATTTTTTTGTGAATGAAGGGCAAAGCTTTTCAGTTTGCGTATTGACCATAGTGGTCAATACAATTATGATAATAATTACCAAATATTCGAAGTGAACAACTAAAGGGTGACAGTCGCGATGAATTCGAAGTTTATGACCCTATCTACAGAAAAGCAGAATCGAATCATAAACGCAGCCATGAAGGAATTTGTACGAAAAGGATATGAGCATGCATCGACCAATGAGATGGTGAAAGGGGCTGGGATATCGAAAGGCTTATTGTTCCATTATTTCAATAACAAGCAGGAGCTGTTTCTCTCTTTGTATGATTATGGGGTTGAGAAGGTTATGGGCCTTTTTTACGGTAGAATCGATCTAGAGGAGAAGGATTTCTTTATTCGATTTAGGCAGGTTCAACAGGTGAGATGGGAGCTGCTTATGCAGTATCCGGAGCTGTTTGAATTTCTAAACGCCGCATATATCGAGACGGCAAGCAACATTAGGCCGCACATCGAGCAGCGAAATAAGGGACTGACGCAGGAAGCGTTCGGCAAAGTGCTTGCAGGGTTCGATCGTTCTAAGTTCAAGGAAGGCTTGGATATCGACAAAGCAATTAATATCGTCGTCTGGACGTTCCATGGATTTCTAAAGGATAAGATGAAACGTGCAAATGCAATGCAGATAAACTCTGATGATTATGTGCATATGGTGAAGGAAGCGGACGAGTATATCGACATGTTTAGACAGAGCTTTTACAAATAAGGGCAGGAAGCTATGTTTCTCGAATAAAGATTATTAGTTATCGCCATCATGAGGTTCAATCAGCATCTGTATGTATTCGGGGAAAGCATATGGGAGGAGCAGCTGCTCATGGAAAAAATGGTTGTACACTTCGAGGAGTTAACGCCAGCATTGCAAGCAAATGCCGGAGGAAAAGGAAGCATGCTGGCTAGGATGTATCAGCATAAATATCCTGTGCCGGAGGGTATCGTCGTACTGACGTCGGCTTTTCAGGACGGGAAACTGAATGTGCAAGCGTGGTCAGCCGTGCGAGTCTATGTGAAGCGTATGCGCAGCCACCATGGAAAGGTGGCGTTTGCGGTAAGATCTTCGGCGCTTAGCGAAGATTCTGCGCAAGCATCTTATGCAGGGGAGTTCGAGACGGTATTAAACGTAACGACGGATGAGCAAATCCATGAAGCAATTATGAGGGTATATGACTCAAAAAGCTCTGAACGGGTGGAGGCTTATAGTGCCGTAAAAGGAATGGAGCAGGCGCATGAAATCGCGATCGTTATTCAAATCATGGTTCGTTCCGAGCTATCGGGTGTCCTTTTCACCGCAGATCCAATTACAGGCAGTCATGCAGCTATGGTAGGCAATTATGTGCATGGATTGGGAGAGCAGCTCGTATCGGGCGAGGCGGATGCTTTGTCATTTGCACTCCGGAGACCAAGGGGAAAGTATGAAGGCCCGGATGAGTGTAAGCGGCATGCATCCAAGCTGTATCGATTAGCGTCTAAGCTGGCAGGAGATCTGGGAAGTCCACAGGATATCGAGTGGGCTGTAGCGGAAGGTAAACTATATATTCTCCAGACGAGACCAATCACGACGCTAGTGCTGGGGAATCTGGATACGTATGAATGGAATGAAACGCACTCTGGCGATTTTCTATGGACGAATACGAATATCGGCGAAGCCACTCCAGACGTCATGACACCGCTGACATGGTCCGTATTAAGAGCTCTTGATGAGGAATCGAATATGATATCGGGCTTCCGCATTATGTCGGGCAATATATGTGGGAGGGCATATACAAATATAAGTTTGCCGGTGTCTATATATCCAGCATTGGGAATGTCACTTACAAAGAATCTGGATAAAGTGTCCCAAACGCTTGGCAAGATTCCAGAGGGAATGGAATTTCCCGTATATCCTTATTCTCGTTGGCATGTGTTGACAAAAATTGCTCCGTCTATTTTCCGTTTCGCTAAGAAGGTCAAGACTACGCTTGAGGATATCGAGCAGTACCTCGCTGACAATCCCGATTGGTGTACGAGGATGACAAATCGTATTCAGGCAACAAGTTCGTGTGAGGAACTGTGTAGCATATGGAGTGATGAGCTGTGGCCTTATACATGCAAGTCATGGTGGGGCTTAATAGCAGGTGGACGGAAATTCGGGGATGCGAGTTATAAGCTGAATAAGGAACTTACTAAGCTCTCTGGTATGGAGACTGCGAATGCGTTAATGTCGAATTTGCGAGGAAAGTCTGGATTGGCCAGCCTTGGGCCGGTTATTGGCATATCGCAGGTGCTCCAAGGGACGATAAGTAGAGAAGAATACCTGAAGCAATACGGTCATCGCGGCCCGCATGAATTTGAACTGTCGCTTCCTCACCCGGGAGAGGATCCCAAGTGGCTAGAGACTCAAATCGAGGAATATAAGAGATCGGACACGAATGTGGAGCAGCTCCTGTGCCGTCAACAGTCGCAATATGAAGCTGCTTGGGAACGGTTTGAGCAGAAATATCCGCAAAAGGCGAAGCACATAAAGATGCAGATTGCCAAGGCTTCGGAGTATGCTCATCTAAGAGAGGAGACGCGATCCGAATTTGTGCGGGTGTACCGCGTTATTCGTGCATTTGCGTTGCGGGCGGGAGAGATTAGCGGGGCGAGGAGCGACGTGTTCTTTCTGTATAAGGAGGAAGTGCTGAGGCTGCTTGCTGGAGATGGCGCAGGTATGAAGCATGTTGCTGCACGTAAGGAGACATACGAGAAATACTTGGCGCTGCCGCCGCTGCCTACGTTGATTCGTGGACGGTTTGATCCGTTTCAGTGGGCGAGCAATCCAGAGCGAAGAATCGATGTCTTCGATGCATCCATGCCTCCAGTTGTGGAAGATGGGAATGGGCTCACGGGTTTTGCGGGCGCTTCAGGCAGAGTAGAAGGAATTGTCCGGGTTTTGAACCGGCCTGAGGAAGGTAACCAACTGCAATCGGGCGAGATTCTAGTGGCATCAACGACAAATGTTGGCTGGACGCCATTGTTCCCAAGAGCGGCTGCCATTATAACGGATGTCGGGGCACCCCTCTCTCACGCGGCTATCGTGGCACGGGAATTGGGTATCCCCGCTGTCGTAGGTTGTGGCAATGCAACAACGAGATTGAAGACAGGGGATCGGGTCATCGTGGATGGGGGCCATGGCATCGTACACATATTGAAGGGGTAGTGGACGTTGCTATCAAGCAGCGAGAGCACTGGCATGGACGGAAGAAGCAGATGTCGGGTACACTAAAGTTATACATGCTGAAACAAAGGAGGGCGTGCGCTGCTCTCCTTTTTAAGGTTGTTCAATAGTCCGCTTTTGAACAGATACTTATATAAATTGCACGAAAATCAGGAAACGGGGTAAACGACAACAATGAACATTCAATTGATATGCGTAGGGAAGCTGAAGGAGAAATACTTGGTGCAGGGCATTGCGGAGTACAGCAAGCGGCTCGCGCCGTATGTGAAATTCCAAGTGTCCGAGGTACCAGATGAGCAGGCACCTGAGAAAATGAGCGATGCTGAGCTGGAGCAGGTCAAGGATCGTGAGGGAGAGCGCATTCTTGGTCACATTAAGCAGGATGCCCATGTCGTGGCGCTGGCGATAGATGGTCAGCTCTGGTCGAGTGAGGACTTGGCTTCGCAGCTCGATCGATTGGCGACGTACGGGACAAGCAATGTAGCCTTTGTGATCGGCGGCTCCAACGGGCTATCCGATGCTGTTCTCCGTCGTGCCAATTCGAAGCTGTCCTTCGGCCGTATGACGCTGCCGCACCAGCTGATGCGCTTGGTACTCGTGGAGCAAATTTACCGTGCCGTGAAGATAAATCGCGGTGAACCGTATCACAAGTAAGCATAAAGTCTTTTTCAATGTTTGTTGATTTTAGATATGGGGTATGCACTTCCAGTCAGCGACCATGTATTAAATTTGGACGATACGAAAAAAAATGGATTCCAACTTATGGTATAATATTTAAGGTGGAAGTTTAACATAAGTCATGAGAAGAGGTGAGAATTACCTTGAAGAGATTGGAATTAATGCACAAAACACAACTTGAATTTGATGAAGCGATAAAGGATAAAGATATAGAAATACTTAAAATTTGGAATTGTAAGATAAAAGATTACTCGAAACTCAATTCTTTAACAAGATTAGAGGAATTAGAAATCTTTAGTTTCGAGGGAACATTAAGTGACATATGCAATCTTATGAATTTATCGAAGTTAAGGTTGATACATATGCCAAAAGTAAACAAATTAGATGAACTAGCTTTATTAACAAATTTAGTGGAGTTGTCCTTAGAATCTCTTCCTAGTTGGGACTCCTCAGGGAAAACATTGGTATTCGATAACTTTATCCCAATTGGTCAGCTGTCCAATCTTAAAAAGCTAGTGATAATGAAAGGCATTGTTAAGGAGCATGGGCTAAAGCCATTAGGTCAATTGAAGAAATTACAGAAGTTTGAAACAGACAATACATTTTCAATGTACGACTTCGCTTGGTTGTCTTCACAATTAGGAGATGTGGATTGTAAGTATTTTAAGTCTTATCATGAAGTGAGTTATTCTCAATGCAAAAAATGCGGTTCAAATAAAGTTAGACTGGCTGGTGTCACACGAAATGGGTTACTCTGCCCAAATTGCAATAAAAATAAAATACTTGAACATGAGCAAATTTTTAATGATATTGTTAGTGCAAGCAAGTAGTAACTTCTTAAAGGGAAGATTTCCGAATAAAAGGTTGCTTCCATAAAGAAACCACTCCAATGTATGTCAGGAGTGGCTTTTCTCATTTATATAATGATGTATATTTTGTGGTCGAACTGTACTTTGGATTTTAGATACATTACGGTGAACCGTACCATAAGTGACGACGAAAAATTTTCGCCGGAGATGGGACAATTGGACGCAGCCGAAACCTTTGCTGCTCCCCCGTTCCGATAAAATTCATTCTTGCTTTCAAACAATCCCTCTACTATTTCATCCAGATGGGCCAATAGAACGTGCTTTCCCTTATGAAGAGCGTATGGGAACATGGAGTGCTGAGGTTCTTGGTAATGACACCTCGTGTGAGATCAAGGAATATTTCTATGAGCAGTACAATCGGGGTTCCGAAGTTACTCAAATTGTAAGTATGTACACCCAACGCTTACTATCTACAGTCGGCATTGGAGTTCAATACAATCTTGCTTATCCTCAGTTCGCCATCTCTATGAAAAAGGCATTGCTACACTGGAAGTAAAATGAAGGCCTATACAGTGAAAAAGTTTCTAAGGAAACGATTACTAGATTAAATAGCTTATTAGTCCTCAACAAGTAGCAGTATATATTAGTAACTTAAGATATAAAGGGGGATTTATTATGAATATTGTTGTTGCGGAACATTGGAATCTTGAAAAGCATGAACTGCCCGGCGTTAATAGCATCATCTTTCCAAATGGCACTGTAACAATCTTAAGTTGTTACAGCGCATATAACCCCAACACAAATGAAAGTAAATTTTATTGCTCTCCCTTGTGTGACACAACCATTGAAAGCATATCAAAGTATAATGTTGAATGTTGGACGATCGTTGATGAATGGGTCAGTATTGATTATCAAGACGGGAAAATCTGTGGCGGTGATGGTCAAATGGGAAATGAAGGATTTATTGCTTGTGCGGATGCTGAAGACCGTTTGGTATGGGGAATATTTTTTGAAAATTCAAACCCTATAAAAAGCTTAGAAATTAAAGATAAAATCCTAATCGATATTAATGAGCATACCGAATTACAAATTGAAATCAACTTAGAAAACCTCACCCAAATTAAAATGACTTCCATAAAACCTAAAAACGAGCCAACTAATTGATGAAACAAATACCAAGCACGAAATTTCCTAATATAGAGTACTCACCTGGCTCCTGCCATTTCCTCGATCCGTGATTTGGACTGGGCTTATCCCTCTTTTGTGGAAAACTACAAGGCGTATGAGCTAGCTCCCCGCCGTCTTTTTCCCGTTGGAGGCATGGGAGATGGCAGCACGGTAGTCGAAGATTTGGAGACAGGACAGTTGTTGATTTTGCTCCATGACTGTGCTGAGGATGATCCTTTTGAGGAATTGGCTGACAGTTTTGACGAGTTGATTTTGGAACAAAAGGCAAAAATCATGAGGGGAGTATTGGAAGATAAGAGGTGAACGGATCGGAGCGTGCAGTAGCACGAAAGGCACCCAATATTGGGTGCCTTTTGATTTCGCTCTATAGATGTTAAGCTGAACCGTATCCACAAGTAACGGCAAGTTTTTATTGTACAACTCGAATGAAATGGAACAGCTAGGCTATTCGCCAGGAGGAAATATGGAACTTTTTACTGATACTCCAAGCGATGGGATTCAAATGGTTTGAAGTTGGTTGTAAACAGTGTTACACTCAAAATCTATATTTTGTAATACACCTAAGAATAGTCACTATTTTAGTTATAAAGGAAGGTAATACTGTGATAAAAGTTGATAACTTATCCTTCTCATTCCCGCAAAAAGAACTATATAAAAACATTTCATTTACGCTTGAAGAGGCACAACATTGCGCTTTCATAGGAACGAGTGGCAATGGGAAGAGTGCATTAATAGATATACTGATGGATCCAGAAAGATATTTGTTCGAGGGTAAATTAGAAGTTGACCCGACTTGCAAAATTGGGCATGTAAGTCAATTCTCTCAACAAGACAAAACAAAAGAAACAACAGTTTTTGAATATATAGCGGAAGAATTTATTAAGATACAAAATGAAATAACAGCTATTTGTACAGAGATGGAAACATCATCGGATATTGATTCATTATTAGAAAAGTATCAATTCGCTTTAGACGCATTTGATTCCATCGGTGGGGATGATTTTGAGAGCAAAATTAATAAGAAACTAAATCTAGCAAACCTCATGAAGCTAAAAGATGTTAGCGTATCCGATCTGAGTGGTGGGGAATTCAAACTTATTCAAGTGATGAAGGAGATGCTTAGTAGCCCAGACTTAATGATTATGGACGAACCCGATGTATTTTTAGATTTTGAAAACCTAAATGCGCTCAAAAATCTTATTAATTCTCACAAAGGAATGCTGCTAGTTGTTACGCACAACCGATATCTATTGAATCATTGTTTCAACAAAATTATACACCTTGAAAATAAAGAGATCCAAGAGTTTGATGGCCGATATATAGATTATAACTTCTCATTACTTCAGACTAAAATTGAGTTGCAAGAAATCGCAGTCGCTGAACAAGAAGAAATTGAGAGATATGATAACATCATTGATAATCTTAGAGCTATCGCGACTGTTAATGCAGATGCATCTAGAGGGAGAGCACTAAAAGCCAGAGTTAAGTTTCAAGAAAGATTGGAAGCACGTAGAATTAAAGCGCCATTTGTTGATATAAAGCAACCGAATATTCGTTTTGATATGGATCATGAACCGGAAGATACCGTTGTTGTAAATGTTAATAATTATCGTGTTGCCTATGATGAGTTGCTGCTAGACAATGTTAACTTTGAGATAAAATCTACGGATAAAGTAGCCATTATTGGTCCAAACGGTACCGGGAAAACGACTTTACTCCGAGATATCTATAAAAATAATCAGGATTCAATTGAAATAAATGCTGATGTTAAAGTGGCTTATTTATCTCAAATTCAAGGCGAAATGCTAAAGGATTCTAATACAATACTCGAAGAATTTATCGATGCTGGATTTAATACGTATGATGAGATTAGATCGTATATTTCTGGCTATGGGTTTGAAGGAGAAATCGTTAATCAGAAGATAGAATCTCTATCTGGTGGAGAAAAAAATACGCTTCAATTGGCCAAAGTTGCTGCCAGTAAAGCAAACGTATTGCTTCTAGATGAACCGACAAGCCATTTAGACACCTATTCTCAAATCGCTTTGGAGAAAGCCATTGAAGACTATAAAGGTGCGATTCTCATGATTTCTCATGATTTCTATTCTGTTGTAAATGGTATGGATTATGTATTAATCATCGACGATAAGACAATAAGAAAAATGAGTATGCGTAAATTTAGACAGATGATTTATGCTAGTCATTTTAATAAAGACTATTTAGAAGCTGAACAAAATAAAAAAGCAGTTGAAATGAAAATAGAATTGGCTTTAAAAAATGCTGATTTTGAATCCGCAAAAATATTGGTTGATGAGCTAGAAGAGCTGATTACGTTGCTTTAAAATACACCCCTCTTATTGACTTCCTGCATGAAATAGACAGGTATGTCCATAATAGATAGAATATAACCTAGACTTGAGAATATAGAGAACCGTTGTTACTTATATAAAAGGGGTTTACTTATGAGTGAGCAAGGCTTTAAAGACTATAAGCTAAGCGAGGAAATTACCCGCGCTTTAGACGACTTGGGGTATCAACAAGCAACGGAAGTTCAGAGCAAGGTGATCTCCATTGCGCTTGAGCGTAAGGATATGACCGTCAAGTCCCATACGGGAAGCGGGAAGACCGCAGCTTATGGCATTCCAATCTGTGAGATGTTGGAATGGGACGAGAATCGGCCGCAAGCCCTGATCTTAACGCCAACCCGCGAGCTTGCCGATCAAGTTAAGCAAGATATCATGAATATCGGCAGATATAAAAGAATAAAGGCAACTGCTATTTATGGGAAGCAGCCTATGGCCAGGCAGAAGGTGCAACTGCAACAGAGAAATCACGTCATTGTAGGCACACCGGGGCGGTTAATCGATCATATCGAGAAGCAGACGATCGACTTGGAGCAAATAAAGTTTCTTGTGATCGATGAAGCCGATGAGATGCTGAATATGGGATTTATCGAGCATGTGGAGAAGATTATCCGCGAGCTACCTCAGGATCGAATGACCATGTTGTTCTCGGCGACCTTGCCCAAGGACGTGGAGAATTTATGCCATAAGTATATGAGTCATCCTTTGGACATAGAGGTGAAGAGCGAGGCTAGAACGATAAGCCAAGTTGAGCATTCGATTTATTCAGTCAGGGATGAGAACAAGCTTAATCTGCTCCGGGATGTTACCATCGTCGAGAATCCGGATAACTGTATTATCTTTTGCCGAACGCAGGTCAGGGTTGAAGTTGTGTTTAAAGAATTAAATAAGCATGGGTATCCTTGCGGCAGAATTCATGGGGGAATGGAGCAGGACGATCGCTCTAAGATCATGAACGCGTTCAAAGAAGGGGAATTTCGTTATCTGATCGCGACGGATGTCGCCGCGAGAGGGATCGATATCAAGAACATCAGCCATGTCATCAACTATGATTTTCCGCAAGAGAACGAAAGCTATGTCCATCGAACCGGTCGTACGGGAAGGGCCGGACATTCGGGGACAGCGATCTCCTTCGCCACGCCGACCGAAGAAAAATTCGTTAGCAACGTCGAGCGATATATCGGGTTCGAGATTCCTAAGAGAAACAACCCTTCCAAAGAAACGATCGCACGTACCAGTCCTGCCTTTGAAGCAAAGATAAGGAACGGGCGAACCGTCAAGAAGGAGCGGAGCTCCCGTTCGAATCAGGAAGTTCTAAAGCTCTATTTTAACGGGGGAAAGAAAAAGAAGATCAGGGCGGTAGACTTCGTCGGCACCATTGCTAAGATTGACGGGGTGTCGGCGGATGACATCGGGATTATCACGATAGAGGATAAGGCCTCCTACGTGGATATCCTCAATGGTAAAGGGCGCCTCGTTCTTGATAAGATGAAGGATACGACGATCAAAGGCAAGCTGCTGAAGGTACAAGAGGCGAACCGAAAATAACAATGACACAGAAGAGAGAGTGAATGATTATGATACAAATAACGATTCCAACACCAGATGTCACGATTTACAAACAGATTGATCCTAAATTAAGCCATATATACGGGTTTACGGATTTCATTCTGATTCCTAGAGATAAAGCGGGGATCTTTATGTTCTACAATGATAAGGATGAACTCCTATTCGTCGGCAAGGCGCGGAAGCTAAGACCTCGGATCAAGAAGCATTTCGAGGATACGGTGTCGGTCATCAAAGAGAATCGGGAGGAAGTGACCAAGATTGAGGTTTGTTTGGTCGAGGATCCCGTCCATAGAGAAATATACGAGACGTACATTATTAACGAATATAAGGCTAAGTACAATGTAGATAAGGTGTTATACAAATAATAGACAGTGCTCCTATCGCCCAAGGAGCCATAAAATGATAAGATAACGCAAAAATGCCTTTAACCCGCTGAACGTGGATTAAAGGCATTTTGATATATGTACCGAGCTAAATATGTAAGTTGGTTGCGGGGGCAGGATTTGTTCCTGCGGCCTTCGGGTTATGAGCCCGACGAGCTACCGGGCTGCTCCACCCCGCGATAGTATTAGCTAAGTGAGGCGATCTAGGAAATGGATAGCGAGACGCGGGCGTTAAGCGAGGCTATGATATTTATCACAAGTGTTTGGTAAGCTTCATCAGTAAAATATTCTGGACATCTTAGAGAATACATCATGGGGGTAAGAAAGTATGTTAGAAAAATTATTAAGTCCATTTACTTCGATTCTATCGAGGCTAAAATATGGACAAAAGTTTATGCTCATCAGTGTACTATTTATTATTCCAATTATAGTCCTTCTATATGAATGGAACGCGACACAGCAAACTCAAATAAATTTCATCAGAGGCGAACAAGCTGGTGTTGAGCAGATCAGTGAAATAATGCCCTTTATGCTACAGGTACAACAGCAACGTGGGCTGATCAATGGTTACTTGAATGGAAATAAAGAAGCAAAGAGCACCATTGAGGCGAAGCTACAAGAAATTGCTCAATTGATGGAACACATTGAGTCAAAATTTCGGAAGGAAAACCTACCCCAGTCATACGAAAAATGGGCCTCTATTCATAGAGAATGGATTGAACTGCGTGATTCTTATGAGAGCTTAGAGGCATCAGATAGTTTTGTCCGTCATTCAAAACTGGTGGAGCAGATAGAAGAACTGATAGTCAGCAGTGCCGAT
>NZ_JMDX01000187.1:0-11414 GCF_000935845.1 Paenibacillus sp. E194 | reverse complement strand
CCCATCCATCAGTCGAACAATGTGGTTCACGATTACCTCACAGGTGTTTTCATCCCATCCTTAATCCAATCCAGCAGCGTTCCTGCAAAGGCATGGCTGTAAAATTGAACGATGAACGTTTTGTCCTCTTCCGAAATCGTATGGGAATCCGAAACTTCATTGATAACATTACTTAGGAGTTCAAATAAAACCTGATTTAAAAACATTTCCAAATGCTCTTTTCCAAGAGAACGACAGGTATTCATGCAAAGAGCCTTGTTGCTTTCCACAAATTCTAATATGATAAATAGCCCCTGCTGCCAAGTCGCATAGGATTTGTTATGCTGGATAGCACCCAGTGCCTCCGTTTTATATATCCATCCAAGCAGGTCATAAATATCCTGAAAATGATAGTAAAAGGTTTGGCGATTCAACTTGCAGGCTTCCACTAAGTCTTTAACCGTTATTTTATCTAAAGTCTTGGTGCCCAGCATATCCTTCAATGCATCAGCTAATGCATGTTTGGTGTACGGATGAATTGGAAACCTCTCCTTAGGATGCAATGTTTCTTATTATTTTACCATAACCTATGGATATTTTAGACATATGGCACTTGAAGTTTAAATTTTAGACACAGGGCTTTACTTGTCTATTTTTATTGCAATCATACTCCTATAAAGTGGAGGTGTCAGGACCACTAAAGGAGGTTGTAAGGATGTATTATAGCAATGGTAACTATGAAGCTTTTGCCCGTCCAAAGAAACCACTCGGTGTTGATCAAAAATCCGCCTATCTGATCGGCTCTGGTCTTGCATCACTGTCCGCAGCCGCATTCCTCATACGGGATGGTCAGATGAAGGGGGAAAACATTCATATTCTTGAAGAACTCGATATTGCCGGAGGTGGATTAGACGGCATCTATGATGACGGTCGGGGGTTCATTATCCGTGGTGGCCGGGAAATGGAGAACCACTTCGAATGCCTTTGGGATCTATTCCGCTCTATTCCTTCACTTGAAACAGAGGGTGCATCGGTATTAGATGAATTTTACTGGCTCAACAAGGAGGATCCGAACTACTCCTTGCAGCGTGCTATTCTCAATCGTGGTGAGGATGCACATACCGATGGCAAATTCACACTTACTCAAACTGCTTCGATGGAAATTATCAAGTTGTTCTTTACTCCAGAAGAAGCGCTTGAAGATATGAAAATTACAGATGTCTTCTCGGAAGATTTCTTTAACTCGAATTTCTGGCTTTACTGGCAGACGATGTTTGCATTTGAGCCTTGGCATAGCGCGATGGAAATGCGCAGATATATCGCTAGATTTATTCATCATATCGGGGGATTGCCAGATTTCTCAGCGTTGAAATTTACAAAATACAATCAGTATGAGTCTCTTGCACTGCCGCTAATGAAGTATTTGCAAGGCCATGGTGTCACCTTCCAATATGCAACGACCGTAACGAATGTTGAGTTTGATATTACGGAGAACAAGAAAGTTGCTAAAAGGCTGGTCTATGTTCAAAACGGACAAGAAAAACACTTTGACCTGACTGAAAATGATCTGGTATTCATTACGAATGGCAGCAATACCGAGAGCTCCACTTTAGGCGACAACAACACTCCTGCCATTATGAATACCTCCCTCGGGGGAAGCTGGGAGCTTTGGAAGAAGATCGCGGAGCAGGATCCTGCCTTTGGCCGTCCAGACAAATTCTGTGGCAACATAGCGGAAAGCAACTGGGAGTCTGCTACGGTTACAACGTTGGATGACCGAATCCCTCCTTACATCGAGAAAATTTGCAAGCGGGATCCATTCAGTGGCAAGGTCGTTACCGGCGGTATCGTGACAGTAAAAGATTCAAAATGGCTGATGAGCTTTACCTTGAACCGACAGCCTCACTTCAAATCGCAGCCAAAAGATCAGCTCGTCGTATGGGTTTACAGCTTGTATTGCGACGTACCAGGTGACTACATCAAGAAACCGATGAAGGACTGCACGGGTATCGAGATCACGGAAGAATGGCTCTACCACATGGGCGTACCTGAAGCAGAGATTCACGATCTTGCCGTAAACTCCGCAAACTGTGTGCCTTGCATGATGCCTTATGTTACATCTTACTTCATGCCAAGAGCTGCGGGAGATCGCCCGAATGTAGTTCCTGATGATTGTGTCAACGCTGCCTTTATCGGTAACTTCGCCGAAACACCGCGAGACACGGTATTCACCACGGAGTATTCGGTGCGTACCGCCATGGAAGCTGTGTACACGCTTCTTGACATTGACCGCGGCGTGCCAGAAGTATTTGGATCCGCTTATGATGTCCGTGTGTTGTTGGATTCCACAGCGAAAATGATGGACGGCAAGAAACTAACCGATATGGAGCTGCCTCCAGCAATCCAATTAGCAGCAGTGACGGGTGTGCAAAAAGTTTCTCACACCAGAATCATGCAGCTGCTTAAAGAGTATAAGTTGATTTAAACGTAGACGAAACGAGGAGTTCTGCCACTGGCAAAGACTCCTCGTTTTTTATGTCTTACGAACATAGCTTATAGTTAGATGAGCTCCCGGTTGTTGTCGTTCTCCGTATAGAGGGATATTAGAACGATGGCAGTGTCATCACCGATGTTTTTCACCAAATGGGGTGTACATGCGTTCCAACTGAAGGAATCACCTTTTTCAAATTCGGCCGCGTCTTCTCCCTGCTCCGCGTAGATTCTTCCCTCAATGACAATATGGACCTCCTCACCTTCATGCGCATGTGGAGCAATCCCCGTCGAAGCCCCTGGAGGAAACTCTACGACCATCATCCTTACGTTCTTCGTAGAGCTTAAGTGCTGCACTGTTAACTTATCAGAACCGCTTGTCGTAATGCTTCGCTCATCTTTACGAACAATATTCATCCGATCTTCTTTCTTTAACAGCAAGTAAGCTAAAGGTACTTTTAGTGCTTTTGCGATGTTTTCTAGAGTTGATATCGATGGGGAAGTCTTATTAGTTTCCACTTGACTCATGAATCCTTGAGATAGACCGGTTTCTTCGCAAATTTGAGCAATAGTTATATTTTTCGTTTTCGGATAGCACGTATTGTGGAGCCGATATCCATAGGACTGCACCTCTTCAATATTAGTGATAACAAATATAATTATATATTAGCAATTTTTTTATTGACACGCTACTTGCTTTTGATTAGTATTACTTATATGAATTTTATTTCTTTATAACTAATATTATTTTGAGGGTGATTTGTGTGACGAAGACAGCTGCAGTAACAATTATTATGCGTGTAGTGCTAGGAATCATATTTATGTTTCATGGTATCGCGAAATTTCAAATGGGCATGACTAATGTTGAGGCCTGGTTCAGTTCCATTGGTATCCCTGGATTTGCGGCATATATCGTGGCGCTGCTTGAGCTTGTGGGCGGTATTATGCTGATAGCGGGATTGTTTACCCGTTATGTATCGGCGTTATTCGTAGTAATGCTTATTGGTGCAATACTGACTGCAAAACTCTCCGCAGGACTTCTTGGCAATGCTCAAATGGCTGGCTATGAGTTGGATCTTGGATTTATGATGATTTCTTTATACCTTGCAGTGGCCGACCGGTCGCCATTCTCGCTTGACCGCATTATTATGGCAGGAAAAGCGTCTCAAAAAGGGTGGTTCAAATGACTCCGTTTTACCAATATGACGTTCACCTGCCTGCCAATGTAGTACCGAATAAGAAATACCCGGTTATTTTTACGCTGCACGGTAAAGGTTCTAATGAAGGAAATATGTTTGGCTTGGTGGCACCTATAAGTGATGATTTCATTGTCATTGGGATTCGCGGTAATCTACCGCTTGGTGCAGGATATCAATATTACGAACTGAAAAGTTTGGGTAATCCCATTCGAGAGATGTTTGATGAGGCGGTAAAACAGCTCGAAGCTTTCATTCAATATGCGATGGATAAGTATCCGATCGATCCGGACAAATGTTACTTGCTCGGCTTCAGTCAAGGCGCCATTTTATCCATGACGCTTGCACTTACAATGGGAGATCAAATAAAGGGAATCGTTGCGTTGAATGGATACATTCCTGACTTTGTAAAGACGGAATATCCACTTCGAAGTCTGAATAATGTATCGGTATTTGTCTCGCACGGTGAGTATGATTCCGTATTCCCAGTCAGGATCGTGCATGAAACGGCGACATATTTAAAGAAACACACGCAACGAATCACATTAAAGATATACCCGACCGACCATGGCGTTTCGGAAGAAAATCAACGTGATGTTTTGGATTGGCTTAGGCAGGATGCTGGTTTAACCATTAACAGGGAATAAAAGTTGTTTCGTTCACAATAAGACATAAACATTGGTTAAAAGAGGAGTTGTTTTAATGCCTGCTGTTAAGGAGTTTGATCCCAAAGTCATTTCTCTTCTACAAGAGAGAATTAAAATGATCAACACGGAAAACGGTGCCATTTATCTAGTTGGACCAATAAATCTTCCGATTAATTTGCGGGGGGAAACCGTTCAGTTTAAATGGTATTGCTGGTTGAATTGCAGCGAGGTAACGGAAGATTTCGAGCATATTGTTGCCAAATTATCGAATGTGAATTTAGCTGAATATCAACAATCGAGCGTGCTGGTGCACGGAGACTTCGAGAATGCAGATCATGCTTTAATCCGGTTCCATTCCATTTGCCACACAGGGGATATTTTTGGCAGCAAACGCTGTGATTGCGGATATCAGCTAGAGCAGTCATTGATGCATATTGCCGAGCATGGAACTGGCGCGCTGTTTTATCTTGCCAACCACGAAGGCAGAGGGATCGGGCTTTTCAGCAAAGCGCTGGCTTATATCCTTCAGCAAAATGGTTACGATACCGTAGATGCCAATCTTAAACTTGGATTTGTTGACGATGCCCGTGACTATAGTGATGCGATACAAGTATTAAATGTCCTTCGGACCAAACCGGTTACACTGATAACTAATAACCCTAAAAAGATTGATGCGCTTCGAAACGCAGGCATGGCAGTGGAAGATCGGGTACAGCTTTGGGGGGATGTATCGGAATATAATGAAAAATACTTAAAAACCAAAATCGAGCGGTCGGGACATATAAACGAAGGGAATGGCTCCTGCAACAATGATGAATAACCATGAATTCTATATGCGGCTGGCCATACAGAATGCAAAGGCCATGAAGGGGCAGACTGATCCAAACCCTCTTGTAGGGTCTGTGATTGTCAACGAAAATCGCGTCGTGGGCATCGGGATTCATATGAAGGCAGGCGAACCCCATGCCGAAATCCATGCGATCCGCATGGCTGGAGAGCTTACGCGGGGTGCGACCATCTATGTGACGCTTGAGCCTTGTTCCCATTATGGTAGAACAGGGCCGTGCGCAGTTGCTATTGTTGAAGCAGGCATTAAAAAAGTGGTGATCGCAGCACTTGACCCTAACCCGCTCGTGTCGGGGAGAGGGGTGGATATACTCCGGGAAGCAGGAATCGAAGTCATCACGGGAGTGTGTGAAGAAGAATCTTTCCAAATGAATGAGGTTTTCAATAAATTCATTGTCCAGCATATTCCGTTTGTGACTTTAAAAACAGCTATCACGATGGATGGGAAAATCAATAGCTACTCATCCGATAGCAAATGGATTACTTCAGAAGCGGCTCGGGAAGATGTCCACGTTCTCCGCAATCAGAATGCCGCGATCCTAGTTGGCGTCAACACGGTGCTTACAGATGACCCTGAGCTTACAACAAGGTTGCCTAACGGTAGGAATCCGATACGCGTGGTTTTGGATTCCTCTTTACGGTTACCTTTGGGTGCTAGAGTGGTTACAGATGGAGAAGCTCCCACCTGGGTGTTCACAACAACTTCTCACGACGTCGAGAAGAGGGCGGCATTAGAAAAGGCAGGCGTTAAAGTATTTGTTATGGAACAGACGGGCAGGGTCAATCCAATCGAAGTTATTCAGCTTTTGGGCAGGGAGATGATTTCTTCCGTTTTGATAGAAGGCGGTGGTGAAATCAATGCAGCCTTTTTTGAGAATAAACTCATCGACAAAGTCATTATTTACATGGCTCCGAAGTTGATAGGTGGTCGGAATGCATCGTCCTTTCTCGGCGGGACAGGGATCGAAAAGATGAGTGGCGCTGTAGAGCTTCACAATGTCAGTCTGCAGCCATTAGGTAAAGATTTTAAATTTGTGGGTTACCCGGTATACAGAGGGGAATAATATTTCTGCAAGAACTTGTTCAGTTGGGGCATCTGAAATGAGTCTTTTTATTTGTCGCACTTTATATTACAATCCGTCGTATGCAAAAGCCCAGCACCGGTAAGGTACTGGGCCGCTATTTTCTTCTCTAAAAACATGTAAATGACACAATGCTTCTTAGATCGACTCCCGTATACATCCATCCAAAACCGGTCCATCTAAAACCTGCAACGGATCTACGTCCAACAAAGGTTGGGAAGAACCAAAACGAGTTCCCATTTCTCAACCACACATACGTGTTGCGGAATAAACAACCCGAAATAGCTCCGGGGTCGATGGCGAACGCTGTAGCAGCGGGTTGTGGTGGTGCAAATTGTGGAGGAGGGGATGATGGTGCCTGCTGTATTCCTTGTGGTCCTTGAGGCGATACAAATGCCATAAGATTTCACTCCTTAGATTAGGCTTGATCAGGCCTATATTAATGAAATGGCGAGTAAATTGAACAGTACTAGGGGCAAGACAAAATCATTTTGGAAACCAGGAACAAAACCGCGACTAGTCCCATGGCCTGGAAGTCGTAAGTATAAAATTCCTCTTTCACAATGGATAAGTACCCCTTCAAAAACATCGCCATCCATCGTCTCCACTAGAACCAGTTTATTCATATGGCTGCGGCATATATTTCCTATGTGATCTTGAATGGATCTTACGTTATGCATAGTCGTTGGATCCATCCGATACAGAGTTTGTTCTTGTTGCCCCTGTTGTTGCAAGCTCATGGTCGTGACCTCCAATTTAGATTTGTTCATTTTCTCCATCGTATGCAGATGCCTATAGGTGAGTGACGATCTGAGCCCGATAATTCTAACCTATATCGAAAGCGAACGGATTCCAACTAATGGGGGATTTGAGCCTGAGAGTTCATCGTCATCCTTGCGTATCGCGATATCAATTATATGGATAGCAAATATCCTGCATTGGAGATTTTCAACTTCACGAATCAAAAGGGAGGATTTGCTTATCAGCAAATTATTTATCTTGTTGATAGGAATAAAGGCACCTTGTACGATATTAATGAAGCATCTCTCACGATATAAAAGGTGTACCTAAAAAACCCGACCTCAAGCGGCCGGGTTTTTCTGTGTGTAAAGAAAAATCCTATTTTGCATTCTTATCTGGCTGATGAATACCAAAAGTGTTCCCCTCAGTATCAATATAATACCCTTGCCATGCCATTCCGGGTAGTGCATGCTTTGGCAATGCGAGTTTGCCTCCAAGATTTAGAATTTTTGTTTCAGTAGAATCGTAGTCTTCTACTCCCATTGTACATGCATAGCCATTCAAAGGCTGACCTGATTCTGGGGTGGTGCCTCGACGTTGCATCAATGCCCCGTTAATGCCAAGTTCATTTGCATCCCCTGTCGAAGCTCCGAAATAGGGCATTCCAGCATAATCGCTCCAATCCTCAAATGTCCATCCAAATACCTCTCCATAAAATTTCTTAGCACGTTCCATGTCATCTACATGAATTTCGAAATGAACGATTCTGCCCATGATTACCTCCTACGTTTTGATCTTCTAAAATCCTATTATGCATGCTTTTTGTATTCCTCTAGATCATTATTGTAAATACGCAAAAAATAATACATTTCATAACATGATCAGTTAAAGGAGAAGATTTACACATTACAGGTGTATAAAGAGGATCTAAGGTTGGTTTCTGTTCACTTTGTTATTAATAAAATATGTGTCATAAGATTCCTTAAACGTGTATCCCAGCTTTTTTGCGAGCTCAACAGACTCAATATTCGCCGCATCCCAACTCGGGTATTTCCCTCTATCCAGACAATCTAATATCAGAGCAGAGGCTGCAGTAGCTGCAAGTCCCTTCCTTCTATGGTTAGGGTGACTCGCAATTTCGATCTCGATTCCATCATCATAGATGCTAAATGATGTTGCCGCAGAAACAACCTGCCCTTTATGTAAAATTGCATACCCGATTCCTCTTTCCATAAAATCATCAATCGAATCGAACTGACTGACAAAGTCTTCTGAGAGCTCATGGAAGGAAGGGGCGTTAGCTATCTCTTTATCAATTTTTTTAATTTCATATTCTTCAGGTAATGCAGACAGTAGATTCTGTATGTGTGCTCTATCCAAATCCCCAGAATCTTTTTTAAATCTGAATCGTTGAAATTTCTCATACGATCCTTTGTGAACCATCTCTATCCGCTTTTCCCACTCATCCGAATCAACAATTGCAAGCGTAAATTCAGGAAGATTGTGAAGTAATTCTTCAGCTTCCTCTGTGTTGGGGTTCCCCGCATAAAACACAAAAATCCCCACAGTGATTTGAGCAACAGTTGGATTCTCAAGGTTGTCTACCCAAGCGTCACCCATATGTCCTTGGAGATAGGAGAGAATAATCGTGCTATCCATATGTTCGAACATAGGCACCAATTTTTCTCTTACATTGTGATCTGCTTTATAAATCATTCGATTCCTTCTTTCTAATAAATATAGTTTTCTATATTACCATATCATGCACATACAGATATTTCTATTCAGAATTCTGGCCATGCTCAGTTAAGAGGACACGGGAATTTGAATGCGAAAAAGGGGATATACGGGTCATTTCACATGACTTTGTATATCCCCTTTGTATGAGAACTGCTCAACTTGTTATGTACAAATTAGAACAGCTTCTTGATCGAATCAAAAACGCCGCTGGCTTTATCAACGGTCAATTTCGCTTTTACACCCTCGATCAATGCATTGATCTGATCATTTGGCAGGTCAATCCCTATAACAGATTCGATCGCCGAGACAGGATCACTCATAAATTTAGATGAGAAGTCTGGATCGTTCTTGACTTTTGCAACGACTTCTTCAATTTTTGCTTTGATATCCATGTGTAATCCCTCCTTTGGATTTGTACTCGTTACATTCTTCGCTATTATACTAAAACTTATTCGTTAAGTAAAAAGCGGGGGACTGCTCGGAAAAAGAAATGGAGCCAACTTCGCTGCAATCACTTGATGGCCCCTGTTGTTCGGGTGTATCGGTAAAAATCCACCTAGTGCATCTTCAATCTTTCCATGTTGAAATCCATAGATAAGCTCGGCCTGCTTCCCCAAATGTGATGGAGTCCCCAAGAGCTGTATAGATCATAATGATATCACCCGTTCCACGCTTTATCATAAAGACAACGTAAACCACCAGATGAAAACAATACAATAACAATGTTTGACTGAATGCCCGTGTATTTTCGTCACATACAGCCTAGAAACATTATATTGCGGCTAGGTATTAGTTGTGAGTCAGGAATGTATGATTGGGAATGTAGAGGTAAAGGTGAAAGTGGGCTGTATCTTTCTAAAAATCAGTAGAGTAAAATGGCCATTTTATGGTATCTTATTTTTGTGATTGATGTCATTAACTGGGGGATACCTAAGGATGATCGGGAACGCGACGGAGAAAGAACGTACTATTTTTGATCATGTCGGAAGCACAATTAAGACAGATGATCGAGAGATTCGAATCCTTGCTAAATATGAGGAGCCCTTGGTTGTGGTACTAGGAAATGTCCTTAGTGATGAAGAGTGCGATGAGCTGATTGAACTCTCAAGAGATCGGCTGCAGCGCTCCAAAATCGGGGAAGACCGTTCAGTCAATCAGATTAGAACGAGCAGTGGAGTATTTTGTGAAGACAGTGAGACGGTCGCAAAGATTGAGAAGCGAATCGCTCAAATCATGAATATTCCAATCGAGCATGGTGATGGTTTGCAAGTGCTGCTCTATACCCCCGGTCAGGAGTATAAGCCTCATTATGACTACTTCGCTGAGACGAGTAGGGCAAGTGGAAATAATCGAATTAGTACACTTGTTATGTATCTGAATGATGTGGAGGAAGGCGGAGAAACGATCTTTCCTAAGCTTAATTTATCCGTGTTCCCTAACAAAGGCATGGCGGTCTACTTCGAATATTTTTACAGTAATTCTGAATTAAACGAACTCACCCTGCATGCAGGTGCACCTGTAAGCAAAGGCGAAAAGTGGGTCGCCACGATGTGGATGAGAAGACAGGCATTTCGGATCTCATAGTGGTTGACTGTGTCCGGAATGATTTGAAGTAATGGTTAGGCAAAATAGCGTCTGAGTAACATCTATGACAAGAAAGCTCGACCTGATGCGGTCTGGGCTTTTTTTACTACGCAATAAGTGTTAACGGAGACACATTACTAGTTGAGCCCCCCATGTATTCGAATTTTTTCCGTGACAAAAGTCCTTTTTTAATAGAATGGTTTATGTTACCATTTAACAGACAGACAGTCGGTCTATAACGGGAAGAAGAGGTAGATGCATGAGAATTGTAAAAGAAGCCGAAGAACGAAGAAGTGAAATTCTAGATGCGGCGGATGAGCTTTTCGGCCTGAAGGGCTTTGACGGTGCAAGCACAAACGATATCCTCGATAAGGTCGGGATTGCGCGTGGGACCTTGTATCACCACTTTAAATCGAAGGAGGATATTTTAGACGCGCTGATCGAGCGGTACAATGTCCGTCTATTAGATGCGGCGCAGGAGATCGCTGCTGACAAGAGCATTCCCGTAGTCGAGCGTATTATCCGTGTAGTCATGGCACTGAACATAAGCGGCGGGAGCAGCAAGGAGATAATGGAGCATATTCATAAGCCACAGAACGCACTTATGCATCAGAAAATACAGAAGGTCATTATTAACGGTATTACGCCGATACTGGCGGAAATTATCCGCGAAGGCATCCTGGAGGGCATGTTCCATACGCCGTTCCCATATGAATGCATGGAGATGATCGTAATCTATGCAAATACCGTGTTGGATGATGATCTGGTTGAATTGACGGATGAAGAGCGGATGTTACGTATGCAGGCATTTGTTTATAACATAGAGAGACTGCTTGGAGCCGAAGAAGGAAGTCTAATTCACACGATGAGGATGTTCGGCAGTAAAAGTGGAGAACACGAGGAAGAGAGGTGACGTATGCATTTCAGGATAATCCGTAATGACATGTTGAAGAGCAAGGCAATTACCCTGACAACGATGATATTTGTTGCGGCTGCGGCAATGCTTGTCTCACTGGCGGCAATTCTCATTGTCAATCTAACAGGTGCGCTAGACACACTTATGATTCAGGCGAAAACGCCGCATTTTATGCAGATGCATTCAGGTGCAC
>NZ_JMDX01000186.1:0-11688 GCF_000935845.1 Paenibacillus sp. E194 | reverse complement strand
TATATGAAAGGTTCAACACACCTTAGTATCGGTGTGGCTATCGGAGCCGCAGCTGCGGCGCATTACCCGTTCTCCATCCAGAATGCGTCCATCTACCTCGCAGTTGCTGCGTTATCTGCGCTGAGCGCGGATCTTGATGGCCCAAGCATACTGAGCAGACGAATTGGCAAGGCTGCCAAACGGGTACATACTCTATTGATGTGGCTTGGCGTATGCTGTGCTGCAGGTGCCATCTATCAATATGGAGCGAGCGGTACGTTAAGCAAAGAGGCCATCGTTCTTACGATTGTCGTGCTTCTGCTCGGATTTGTAGCGAAGGAAGGATTAATTCGCAACATCATTGTCAGCTGTGTCGGTGGGAGCATGCTCATAGGCGGCATCCTGCTCGGCTGGAACTGGCTCATCGGACTGGGCGTATTCGTTGCCTGGGTACCATGGCTGAATCATCGGGGATTATCCCACACCATCTGGGCTGCTCTATTATGGGGAGCTATTGGCTGGGGATTAGAACAACACTTGGAGCTTGAAGGAATTGCACTCGTATCCTTACTTGGCTACGGTTCCCATCTCATTGCAGATACCTTAACCCCTCGTGGTGTGAAGTGGTTCTATCCACTATATAAGCGGTCGATTAAGCTGCGTCTGTAATGGCGCTGTCTCTTGAGACGATCAAACCATACCGTGATCATGTCAATGATGTGATGTCACATGCAACTATGTTAATAGACATCCATAACATTCATCAGTAACTAGGCAAGGAGCCTCTAAGCGATTGTACAATAGTACTTATCGCGGTAGAGGCTCCTTTTCTCATGATTTTAGTAATGCGATATGATTTTGTTGACGGTACTTCGTTGGACTCGTCTCCATTCGATTCTGGAATACCCGATTGAAGGTCGGATATGAACGGAACCCTGCCTCAAATCCTATTTCCGTTATCTTCATATCCGTACTGATTAACAAGTTGCATGCATGTGCCACTCGTATCCGCTCTAAGAAGGAGTAGTAGTTCTCTCCGACCATTTGCTTGAAGGCCGTACTTATATAGGACGAACTGTAATTATACTTTTGCGCTAAGAACTCGAGCGTTATCTCTTCTTTGAAATTTTGGTATACATAGTAGACAACCTCCCACATTCCCCTTCGCAAATGATCCTCGCCAGTATGGGCGCCTTCATGAAGGTGGGAGATACGATATCGGTCGAACCACACGAATAGCTCGGTAAGCTTCGCAAGATAGATCATACGGCTCCAAGGTTTATGCTCCTGCATTTCCTCAAACATGTCTTGAAGCAGCAGATGAGTGCGCTCAGCGGTGCTTGGATCCAGATGGTATGTCGTATTGCTGTCGCCCTCTGCCCCTTTGAGCAAGCTGTGAAGAGCAAGCAGAGATTCTCCAGCCCCAAAGAAGGCCTTCAGTCCGATTGCCCCTACGTACAGCTTCAGTTCCTCTCCTTCCCGTATATCCAACTCGTGAACCTGATGTGGGAATACAAGGGTAAAGGTTCCTGGAGTGAGCTCCTTCTCTACCCCATTGATTAGCTCCTTGCCCGAACCCTCTATGACGTATGTAAACTCAATAAAATGATGCACATGTGCGGGAACTGATGCTTCAAGATGATGGATCTTCAATGTGAACGGAAAGTCTCCGTATATCTCCTCATCCCCCTGTAAATTGTATGGATACATCCGCTCACCACCTCTTATCTCTTCGATTGATTGTTATAATTATTGTATCATAAAAATTGAGAGTTTTTTTAAATTAATGATAGGAGATAAAAATGATTATGTCATATAATACATTATGTAAGTCATATTTGATATAACATTTCATAAGTTGTGTCTGATGGGAGTATAAATTGCTCCTCCTGCGCAACTGTCTACAAAGGAGCGAACACCGATGAGCTTGCTATCTCACGTAAACCCACTACAAGGTACGGATTCGATATATCCTTATTCCAACGGGAACACATTGCCGCTTATTTCCCTGCCATTTGCCATGAATGCATGGAGTCCACAGACGACTGAAGCTGGTGGCGGCTGGTTCTTCAACCCGAATCACAATCGATTTGAAGGCATTCGTCTTACCCACCAGCCGAGCCCATGGATTGGAGATTACGGACATATGACATTTATGCCGCAATCCGGACCATTGAAGGCTTGGGCACCTGAGCGTTCCTCCTCTTTCCGCAGACAGGACATGATCGTGCGTCCTGACTATTTCAAGGTTCGGATGCTGCGCTATCAGGCTACATTGGAATTGACGCCAACGACGCGCTGCGCAAGCATGCGTCTGACCTTTGACCGTCCTGAGCAGTCTCGTCTTGTCCTGTCTCCATTCCCTGGTGAATCTTCGATGAAGATTGATCCGAAGAACGGTACATTGACAGGCTACACGACGGCTAAGGCTGGAGGAACCCCTGACAATTATCGCATGTACTTCGTTGTGAAGTTCGACTGCCCAATCGATGCAGATGCAAGCGGATTGACGAACCATGAATCCAAGCCAGTTGCTGGCTTGTCTGGTACAGATGAGCGCCTCGGTGCATATGTGGGACTGCACGTGCCAGCCAACCGTGTTGTTCACGTTCAGGTCAGTACTTCTTTCATCAGTGAAGAGCAGGCCTTCATCAACCTGAATCGCGAAATCGGCGAGCGCAGCTTCGATGAAGTACAGAAGCTGGCTGCAGATGTATGGGAGAAGCAGCTAGGCGTCATTCAGGTCGAGAGTGATGACAAGGACAAGCTGGATACGTTCTATACTTGTCTGTATCGGACTTCCCTGTTCCCACATCAAATCCATGAATATGATGCGAATGATCAGCAAATCCACTTCAGCCCGTACAATGGGAAGATTGAAGATGGCCCGCTCTTCGCAGATATTGGATTCTGGGATACGTACCGTACGTCGTTCCCGCTGTATAACCTGCTCTATCCGTCCTTCATGAATGAAATGATGCAGGGCTGGGTGAATGCTTATAAGGAAGGCGGATGGATGCCAAAATGGGCTTCCCCAGGTGAACGCAGCATGATGCCTGGTACGTTGATCGACGTCAGCTTCGCAGACTCCGTAGCCAAAGGCGTTACTGGTTTTGATGTTGCCACTGCCTTCGAAGGTTTGTTGAAGCATGCGATGACTGTAGCGGATGATCATCGTGTAGGACGTAAAGGAATGCAGGAGTACTTGAAGCACGGCTTCTTACCTGCTGACATTCATACCCATGAGAGTGTCTGCAATACACTGGATTATGTGTACGGTGACTTCTGTATTGCACAAATTGCGAAGCATCTGGGACGCGATGCGGAGTATGCGCAATTGATGGAACGTGCCCGCAACTACAAACACCTGTATGACCCAACAATCGGTTTCATGCGCGGCAAACTGGAAGACGGTAGCTGGCTGGAGCCATTCGACGCAACAGAATGGGGCGGTCCTTATACAGAAGGCGGAGCATGGCAGAGCAGCTGGGCTGTGCAGCATGATCTTCTTGGATTGGCAGACCTGATTGGCGGACGCGAGAAGTTGAAGGAGCGACTGGATGCCTTGTTCGCAGCAGATCCAGAATTCAAGGTGGGATCCTATGGCTTTGAAATTCATGAAATGTCGGAGATGGCTGCGATTGACTTCGGTCAGTTCGCGATCAGCAACCAGCCTAGCTTCCATATTCCATATGTGTATACTGCACTTGGGTACCCAACCTTAACTCAATATTGGGTGCGCAAGACGATGGACGAACTGTTCAGTGCGCAGCCTGACGGCTTGCCTGGCGATGAGGATAACGGCAGCTTGGCAGCTTGGTATGTATTCGGTGCAATGGGCATCTTCCCTCTTACACCAGGGGTACCTCAATACGTACTGGGAACACCAATGTTCAAGAAGATGACGGTCAACCTGGACAACGGCAAACAGATTGTCATTGAGGCGCCGAACAACTCTTCGGAGACGAAATATGTTGCAGGTGTACAAGTAAATGGCGAGCACGTATCCAACCTGTATATTGATCACGAGCAGCTGAAGAATGGGGCTTCGTTGTCCTTCAAGATGTCAGAAGAACCACAGCATCAGCAATATGAGGATGCGACCCTGCCATATGCAATGTCAAGAGCATAAGGATGTCATATCATCTCGAACGTGATTAAGCTCGTTGCGTAGACATTAACGAACAAGATTGAAACAAGAATAGGGGTGCTCCGGTCAACATCCGACCTGGAACACCCCTATTTCTCTACAATGCGCTCTGCAGCCTGAAGAGCCGCCAGTCTCTCCATCGCCAACTGCACTGCCATCACATCATCAATATATCCAATGGGGAACAGATAGTCTGGAATAATGTCTGCCGATAAAATGAAATACAGCAGTGCGCTCCCTAATACCGCACGTTCTTCTACTGTTGCTTGTTCGCTGCAATATTGGGTGTACGTATCATTCAATTGATCGATAAATGGACCCCATCCGCTTACTTCCTTCACCTTGGCATGGAAATTGTCGCGAATCATTCGATCTCCTTCATTGGTTTGCGCGTATTGCTCGTATTTATCCAGTTCTAGACGTACATGCTCCTTCGTGAATGGATAATCAAGCAGCTGTATGGACTTGAGTATGAATTGAAGGCTATCCTCCTGCAATTCATCTCCAATCGGTACCACTGGTACCGTGCTCAGCTTGCCAAATTCAACACCAACCGCCTCCATGAGCTGTTCAACGGGAATCGATAAATGCTTGGAAAATGTGGTTAGATGGTGTATCTTGGCGGGCTGCTTCCCGTTAATAATTCGAGAAATCGTAGCGGTATCCATTCCAGTCCGCTCCCCCAATTTGCGCATGGAGAGCGAATGCTCCTTCATCGATTTTTTCAACATGTCACCGAGTGGGTTGCTCTGTCCGATGGTTATCCCCCCTTGTCACAGTCACATTCTACTGCCCATTCTCGCTCTCATTATGACATGTATATGCACAAGTTCGCCTAGCTTACCCCATAAATTTGACATCATGGTATGGCCAAGCAAACAAGAAAGGCCACTCACGTAGACAAATAAGCATTGCAACCAACACATCTTCCACAGCATAGGTTGATTCTTTTCACATGGCAATCGGCTGCTGTTGATTTTTTTTCAACATTTCGGCGATTCCGGTTCACAACTCTCAACATCGTGACATATGATACCTCAACAGTGCTGCAAGCGGCACCAGATTATACCCACAATAAGGAGTTGAACAGCTATGTATTACTGCCTGCAATGTTCCAAAGTCCATCATGAGGATGGCACATCGGTAGTATTTCGGAATGTGTTCTATGTAGATGAGATGAGCAAACGCAAATTCCAGCTTGGAGATTGTCATTCGAAATCCCCCCTGCCCTATTCAGCAGGAAGTGAGCATCAGCTAGTGTTCGCGCCTCCAAGGGAAACTGTGCTGCAGCTGCTTCACGACTGACAGGACGGCAAATGACATTCAATAAACATACATTTATAAACTTCGAATCAAGGGAAATCAAGGGAGAGATTCATCATGCAATGGATTATGATTCTAGGATTAGCAGTCGCTTCGAGTATAGATAATTTAGGGGTGGGAATATCGTACGGCATACGGAAGATACGAATTGGAGTGCTTTCGAATCTATTCATTTCGCTCATCTGCTTCATTTTCAGTATGGCCGGTCTCATGTTCGGTCAATGGATATCGCAGGTTCTTCCTGGTATACTGCCTACCTTGCTTGCCGCATTCATCCTGCTTATTGTCGGCATCCGCATTGTTCTACTGACCTCTCACCATGGCAGCTCGACGGAGACCGCAGCAGTAGAAGCAAGCAGTGAAGCTAATTCAAGTTCTTCACTAGAGCGAATGCTGCAGAGACCAGAGGAAGCGGATAAGGATAAATCGGGGACGATTAACTTATGGGAAGCAGCTGTGCTTGGCGTCGCACTATCTGCCAATGCGTTAACAAATGGCCTGAGTGCTGGACTTATCGGATTATCACCGCTCGCCATATCTCTAACCGCAGCGATCGGCAGTTTTGTCACATTGTGGCTGGGTGCCATGCTTGGGCAGAAGATGGCCAACATTCGCATAGGACGCTATACAGTAGGACAATTCAGCACGGTGTTAAGCGGAGCTATCATCATTCTTGTCGCTATTAATTCCTTCTTCTAACCTAACTTAAGAGACCCTGTCAGCCATGCGCTCAAGGCATAGCAGACAGGGTCTCTTGTCATTTATGAAAGACGATTGACAGCAACTTCATTAAGAATCATTGCACTGCCACCGCCGATTAATTTTGTCTTGATACCATATACAACGCAATCCAGATGAGAACGAAGCCTGAAATTTGCGCTGCAGTGACCGCCTGATGGAACACGAACCAGTTCATCATCATCCCTACCAATGGGAATGACAACTCGGCTAGAGTCGCATACGAGGCCTTGGTAGTGGATAGACCGCGATAATACAGCAAGAGACTAACCAACCCTGGAAGAAGAGCCTGCAAGAAGATGTAGAACGACAGTGTTCCCCATTCTGATGATGCGAAATTCCAGCTTGGTGACTCCCATGATGTCAGCACGATGAGCAGAGGGAGTGCCATTAAAAATCGCAGCGATGTGACCGTCTCATATTCCATTTTGTCGAGAAGCAACCGTCCCATAACTGTGGAACCGCCCCATAGGAATGCTGCTCCAAGTGCCAATAGACTGCTGAAGCCAATGACTTCATTGTAATGCCCAATTGGCAAAGACCATCCAAAAGTCAATAAATACGTACCGATAATAGCAAGAATAAGAAGTAGCGAGAAGCGACGCGGGAGCGTCTCCTTCAACAACAGCCGCGCTAAAATAATTGCAAAGACTGGTTGCAGCTTCTGCAGCAGCAGTACGCCATTTGCATCACCATGTGCAAATGCTTCGGTAAACATAATGGTCGCGATTACTGAGCCGCCCCATGACAGGAACAGCAATGCCAGTACATGCTTCCATGTGCAGTTGCGCAGCTCTTTCCGGTGCATCCATAACACCGGGATCGCGTACAAGGCGAGCATCAGATGCTCAATCAATACAATTTGGGTCGAAGTCATAGACTCCATGACCCATACCCGGAACAGTGGGCCAATCCCCCACAGTGCCGCTCCCATCGCAACGAACCATACTCCTCTTGCGGAGCTGCTCATGCGTGTGTCGGCCTGGATACGATGTTCCATATTCAATAACCTCCAAGGTTGTTGAATATAGGATCTAGACATGCAGAAGAGAAAAATTCGCATAAGACCTATTGTTGTATGCAGTTGTACCAAACAACGTGTGCGAGATCTTCTTCCATCCGGACTATACCGTCGGCCTTGGCTTCTCACCAAGTCAGTCGCTGTTCTTCCGTTCGATGCTTACATGTTACAAGTAACCGAGTAAGCGAACAACGAGTCGCGGGCTCGGGCGCAGCTGCACCCATACCGCCGGTCAGGAATTTCACCCTGCCCTGAAGATCCATATTCAATCCACATAGTAGCATGCTGTTGCGTCCTTGACATGCCCTGACTTCATTATATCTAGATTTTCAAATTGAGCAATATGACATTTCGCATTTTCATGAAAGTTTTCATCATTTGCATAAATTACCATCCCAACTTTTCAATCGTACCTTCTTCATTCAATCGTTGCATCCCTATCTATTTCATCTACAATAGATCATATACTGCTGCTTAATCATTTATTGAGGGGGATTGTCAATGTCAATTGTCCGTTTGAGCAAGGAACAGTTTACTGAAGCCATATCGCTATCCGAGTATGCTTTCCAGTACAGCGTTGATCCTGAAGACTATGATAACTATTTGCATAAGTTGGGGAAACATGAGATTTTTGGTGTGTACGATGAAGGCAAGCTCGCTGCGAAGCTTCATATCCTTCCTTTTCACATCTATATCGGCCAGAATAAGCTGAAGATGGGTGGAATCGGTGGGGTTGCCACCTATCCTGAATTTCGACGCAAAGGATATGCCAAGCAATTGCTGCACCACTCACTGCGCGTGATGCAGGCCGCTGGAACTTCTATATCCATGCTCTATCCTTTCTCCATCCCCTTCTATCGCAAAGCAGGCTGGGAAGTATTCAGCGACCGCATGACTTGCCAATTTACCCGTCATGATCTAATTCCATTGAATCCTGAACTTACAGGCGTTGTTCGCCGTTATACCAAGGATACGCATTCTACTGATATTGAAACGGTATATGACGCATGGTCATCGCAGCATTCAGGTATGGTCGTTCGCGATCACGAATGGTGGCTTGCTCACTATCATAATCGCACCGCGGCGGTGTACTATGGCGAGCATTCGCAGCCTCAAGGGTATATGTTGTATGAGATACAAAATAATGCTATGCATGTACATGAATTCATGTGCGTTACAAGGGAGTCTAGACAGGGGCTATGGAATTATATTTGCCAGCATGATTCTATGGTAGAGCAAGTAAATATGCGTCTTTGTGAGAATGAGCGCCTGTTTTTCGCCTTGAACCTTCCACGAATTGTGCGTACGATACAACCTTTTGTCATGGCACGAATTGTAGATATCACATTATTTCTACAGCAATATACGTTTGCACCTGCACCTGTACACCCTCCCCTCTCTCTATACATAAGTGATGACCAGGCTCCGTGGAATAATGTAGTCATTCATTTTGAAAACGGGCAAGCTGCTATTCACTCTCAAGATAGGAAGCAGGTTCTTACCACTGACAACACGAACAACACCCTATCCATGAACATTAGAGCACTCACAACCATGCTGCTTGGCTATCAGCGACCATGTGAATTGTTCGATAACGGATTTATTGCGGGTTCCATCAACAGTATTGAAACTCTAGAGCAGTTCGTTCCCCGACTTCATCCGTATATATCCGACGCTTTCTAAGCTAAGCGAAGTAAGTATGAACATCCATCTCCAATTGGCATTACAGTACGATCAGTTGCAACGTCTCTCCCTCTCAATTGAGCAAAGGATTGAGAATCACAATTCATCTTCGTTATAATAAGCTGTATGAATCTATGTAAGGGAGTTTTTGCAATGACGCGTAGTGCAGTAGAACAACAAATTATCGACAATTATGAGCGTGATGAGCAAATGATGATTCTTATCTTTGCACAATGGTGTGTGAACCATGATCTTGATCCAGCCGAGCTCTATCATCGCGCATACCCGAAGCAGGGCGACAACTATCGATTGCAGCAGGCAATTGATCTTACGGTTCCGAAGGAGGAGGCCGGACCGATCCCTGACGACACTTTGTTCGCCGTGCTGTCCATGTACAACAACGAAGATCTTGCCTTCGTCGTCTCAGAAGAGTTGGAGAAGATGAAGCAGTCTAACAACAAATAAGGATTACTTGCATTCGGCTTAAGAATGCATAGGTATCAGTGCGTATAAGTTTACTGCAAATATGGAATAGTAAGCCATGATTGACCGATTCTAACCTACATCAAGGAGTATATTTGCATATGAAACGCATTCTGATTGCCACTGCTCTCCTCTGCTTGCTTGCCGCAAGCATTCAGCCAGCCGCATACGCCGGACAGCGTCCCGCATTTCACTTTGGATTCAAAAAAAGTGTGAACGGCAAGCTTCCTTCGATTGACGAGGAAGGCTTCAAACCGACGATTGAGAAGCATGGAGCTATTTTTCTCGGTGATACGAACAAAAAAATGATTTACTTAACCTTCGATAACGGATATGAAAATGGATACACGGCTCAAATTCTGGATACGTTGAAGGCGAAGAAGGTTCCAGCCATCTTTTTCGTTACCGGACATTATGTAAATACACAACCAGATTTACTGAAGCGAATGATTAATGAGGGACATCTAATCGGCAATCATTCGTGGAGTCATCCGGATATGACTACCATATCGGATGAGCAGATTCGAACCGAACTGGATAAGGTCAAACAGGCAGTAACAGCTGTGACGGGCAAGCAGGAAATGCCTTATCTGCGACCACCTCGTGGTATCTTCAATGAACGGACTCTGGCCATCACGAAGAATATGGGGTACACCAATGTATTCTGGTCCGTGGCTTACTTGGATTGGGATGTCAATGCCCAACGAGGAACGAGCTATGCATATGATAAGGTTGTAAAGCAGCTTCATCCTGGAGCGGTCATTCTGCTCCACTCCATATCGAAGGATAATGCCGGGGCCCTTGGCGCCATTATTGATGGTGCACGTCAACAAGGATATGAATTTGCCAGCCTCGATCAACTCAACGTACAGCAATCCAAATAGGAACAATCATTACTTGTTCAACACAAGCTGATGATGCGCAATTAAGGGCTGGGGACGGTCATTCGTCCCACAGTCCTTTTTTTAGGTTGATAATCATGATTTTTATTTCAAGTTGGGGGCAGTTGGTGTATACTAGCACATTGTGAGATTACCAATTCATTCATATACCGAGGTGTCTTCTGCTCATGTCATCAAGAAAATCATCGCATCTGTATGCCCTGCTCATCGTAGGTATGATCGCAATCTCTTTCTCGGCCATTTTTGTGAAATGGTCAACTGCCCCCGCCGCTGTCATTGGCATGTATCGTCTCCTCATAACGAATATCGTGCTTCTGCCATGGGCGTGGACATATCGATCCGAATGGAGCTCTGTCCAGCGCAATGATTGGCTGCGCCTGTCCCTGTCAGGCTTCTTTCTGGGTTTGCACTTTCTCCTCTGGATGGAGTCGCTGCGCTATACGACTGTAGCGAGCTCGACCGTTCTGCTTGCCTTGGAACCCATTCTTGTGATGGCCGGATCATTCTGGATTTTCAAACAACGAACGACGAGAAATTCATTCATTGGTGTCGGGATTGCACTATGCGGCATGCTGCTCATTGGCTGGGGTGATATGGCCATTTCCGGGAGAGCGTTATATGGAGACATTTTATCTATCCTGGGTACGATTTCGGTCGTCCTCCACATGCTGCTAGGTCAGGATCTGCGACAGCGCGTCTCGTCTTACGTATATAACTTTACCGTTTTTCTCGTAGCTGGTCTGGCGTTGGCTGTTTACAACCTTTCTGCAGGCTACTCCTTTATTGGATATGAAGCAAGAGAATGGCTCTTATTCGCATTAATGGCAGTCATCCCTACCGTGCTTGGACATATGCTGTTCAACTGGTTGTTGAAGTACATCAGTGCCACATCGATCTCGATGAGCGTGCTCGGCGAGCCTGTAGGCGCTATCATTCTCGCGTGGCTTCTATTAGGAGAATCATTAACAACTACTCAATTTATTGCCTGTGTGCTGCTCATTGCTGGGGTATGGATATTCCTCATGAGTGAACGACGGGCGAACCACTCCACTCCAGCTGCAGCAATGGACGCGAACACGACTCATTCGGTACCCTAATCAACTACATTGCATTCAATCGTATCATTCAACTGTTAATGACAAAAAAGCCGACACTCGCAGATGCGAATATCGGCTTCTTCTATCCTTACTGGTCAATCTGAACGCTAGAGAGAAATTACTTCTTGACATACACCGGCTTCACACATACCGGCTTAGACACCTCAACGGACTGCCCTGTACTCGTGAGCTTGCCAGTCGATTTATCTACACGGAATACGACAATATTGTTCGCATCTCGATTAGCAGCCAGCAAATACGCTCCTCCAGGTGTCAATGCAAAGTGACGGGGATGACCACCCTCTGTTGAAA
>NZ_JMDX01000185.1:0-11757 GCF_000935845.1 Paenibacillus sp. E194 | reverse complement strand
AGATCTGCTATTATCGCATGCAGCAGGCTTCATTCGATTTAGAAGCAAGTCATAGAAACCTATAATTTATACATTGGCCCCCTTTTCTGATATCTTCTCCAAACCCCCATTTATATATATCTACGCCCTTTTCGATAAAGAGGCTCGTAGCTTACGGGAATCTCGTTAGTTCCTTACTTCTCTTTCTTCCACCATTTATCAAATGGTGTTACGGGCAGTTCCCGTTTGTGTTGTGTCACTGCGTAGCGGGTTTCAATATTCACCTTCGCGTCTGGAGCAACTTCGCTGCCGATTAGATATTCATCCAACACCGTATATTCCAAACCAAGCTCAGCTTCATCAGATTGTTGCGGCTTGTTGTCGAGAAGATCTGCTGTTGGCGTCTTCAGATATAGACGTTCTTGTGCATGCAGCGCGATCAAGAGTTCACGCCCTTGACCTTTCGTCAGTCCAGCCAGCGGAAGAATATCAGCTCCGCCATCACCAAACTTGGTGTAAAAGCCAGTGATTGCTTCTGCGGCATGATCGGTTCCCACAACAAGGCATTGATGCTCGCCTGCCACAGCATACTGTGCAATCATACGCATTCTTGCCTTCACGTTCCCTTTATGGTAATCCGAAAGGACTCTTCCGTCAGCATCCTCATAAGCTTCTGCAAATACATCTACAGGAGTCTCTATATTAAACGTAAGCGCATCGTCAGGATTAATGAATTGCAGAGCAAGCCTTGCATCATCCTCATCTTTTTGTGTCCCGTAAGGCAGACGGATTGCAATGAATTTGGCTTCATAGCCTTCTGCACGAAGCTCTTCAACCGCTAATTGGGATAATCGTCCGGCAAGTGTCGAATCCTGCCCTCCGCTAATTCCTAACACAAATCCTTTCGCTCCCGTTGTACGGCAATACTCTTTTAGGAAATCCACCCGATTACGAATTTCTTCCGCAGGCACAATCGTGCGTTTTACATGCAATGCGTTCATGATTTTGGTTTGCTTATTCATATCCCGTTTCCCCTTTCATTATTTGTATAGGTGATTGATTTGAATGTAGTCGTAAACCTGATCAGGAACCAAGTAGCGCGGCTCTCCGCCCATTTTGAATTCGTCTCTGATATAACTAGAGCTAATCTCCATTGCCAGCCCCTTGTCGATCAAATGAAACGTGTGTCCATCATCTGCATTCCGAAGAATTGGAGATTTGCTAATGGCCGACAGCATATTGATGCCGTCTCTTGCCATGACAATGAACTTATTTTCACGAATTAGTTCCTCTGCCCGCTTCCATTTCCCTTCACCGATATCGACGAGCAGATCAGCACCCATGATGAAATACACTTCGTCATTCGGATATTTCGCTCGAAAATGCTTCATGGTTTGGTACGTGGCAATTTCCCAACCAGGTTGATTCATTTCAAAATCGTCAACTTCAAATTTGTCGTTACCCTCAATCGCAACCCGAACCATGATCATTCGATGTTCATCCGAAACGTTCAACTGTTTATCTTGCCGCTTGCTGGAACAAGGCAGGAAAATCACCTTGTCCAGCTTGCAACGATGCGCTACGGTGCTTGCTGTCCAAAGATGGACATTCGTGATCGGATCAAAGGATGATCCATAAATTCCGATTTTCGCCATCTCATCCAGCCTCCTTCTAAGCTTCGAGAGCCGCTTGAACTTTATTACGAACTTCTTCAATCAATCTCATCTTATTATTCCAGCATGCTTGACTGAGGTTAACAGGGTATTCTGCTGGATTGAGCGTCCGTTTATATTCATCCCATAGTACATCGAGATTTCCTTTTACAAACTCCCTAATTTCGTTAAGCGTAGGTACATCGTACACCAAGTTTCCATTTTCAAAGATGGTATGATGAAGTTCTCTCGCTTCAAATCCCGTTACGAATTTTGCGATATACGTGTGAACGGGATGAAACATGTGCAAGCGCTGTTCCGACTGCGGTTCTTCATGTTCCAGTGCAATGTAGTCTCCCTCCGATTTCCCATTCGCCTTGTTGACAATGCGGTATACACGCTTGCGTCCAGGGGTCGTAATCTTCTCAGGATTCGAGCTGATTTTGATCGTATCGACCATAGTTCCGTTTTCGTCTTCAATCGAGATCAGCTTGTATACGGCACCCAAAGCGGGTTGATCATACGCTGTAATCAGCTTGGTTCCAATGCCCCACACATCTATTCTAGCCCCCTGCGTTTTCAGGTTCATGATGGTCTGTTCATCAAGATCGTTTGAGGCATAGATTTTCGCATTCGGGAAGCCTGCTTCATCAAGCATTTTACGAGCTTCCTTCGATAAATACGCTAAGTCTCCACTATCAAGTCGAATACCCTTAAAGTGGATACGATCACCGAATTCCTTTGCCACTTTGATTGCCGTAGGGACACCAGATCTCAGTGTGTCATAGGTATCAACAAGGAATACACAGTCTTTATGCGTTTCCGCATAGGCTTTAAATGCTTTATATTCATCACGATAGGCTTGCACCATTGCATGAGCGTGTGTGCCCGAGACAGGGATGCCAAATAACTTCCCTGCCCTTACATTCGACGTTGCTTCGAATCCCGCAAGATACGCAGCTCTCGTACCCCAGATCGCGGCATCCAGTTCTTGTGCTCGCCGGGTTCCGAACTCCATGCAATGATCCTCACCTGCTACTTGCTTAATTCGAGATGCCTTTGTTGCAATTAGGGTTTGATAATTAACGATATTAAGTATCGCAGTTTCAATTAGCTGTGCTTCGGCCAGTGGTGCTTCAATTCGCATAATCGGTTCATTCGCAAAAACCAGTTCCCCTTCTTTCATCGAACGAACGGTTCCTGTGAAACGAATGGTCCGAAGGTAGTCCAGATATTCTTCGCTGTACCCTTCTTCCTGTAGATAACTCAAATCACTCTCGGTGAAGCGGAAGTCATACAAATATCGAATGACCCGCTCCAACCCTGCAAAGATCGCATATCCGTTCTGAAATGGAAGCTTACGGAAGTATACTTCAAACACTGCTTTACGGTTATGCATGCCATTATGCCAGTAAACCTGCGCCATATTAATTTGATATTTATCGGTATGCAGCGCGAGACTGTCATCACCATGATTGAATACGGGAAGCTCAATCTTATTCATTTTCGTTTACCTCCTTTTTGACTACTGCAGCTCCGAGCGAGCCTTTGAAATGTCTGAGTGCCCATACATGACCTTCGGCATCAAAGCTTGCAACGGCATCCTCGTGAACGACTATATTGAAGCCTTTATTGTAAGCGTCGACTGCGGTGTGGAGTACGCAAATGTCCGTACAAACGCCTACAAGATGAAGTTCATTTATCCCTCTTGCTCGCAGTAGAAGCTCTATGTCCGTACCTGCAAATGCACTGTATCTCGTTTTGTCCATCCAATAGACATTATTAGCGTCTTTATTTGCTTGATACAATTCCTCCAATTGGCCGAAGAGCTTCCGACCTTCGGTTCCCTCAATATTGTGCGGCGGGAACAGCTTCGTTTCCGGATGGAATGCATCATTTTCCTTATGAATGTCGATTGCGAATACAACGAAATCACCGCTTTGAATAAATTCTTTCGTAATTTCAGTAATTCGTCTGTCAATCGCTTGCCCTGGTACTCCACAAGTCAATGACCCATCCGTGGCAACGAAGTCCTTTGTATAGTCAATATTAATAAGTGCTTTCTTTTTCATTGTGTACTCCTCCTTTTATTTAACTATTGCATAATTGTTAATTGTATTTGTAAAAAAGAGTAGTGACAATAAAGTTAAGTTAGCACTTCAACCATCTCACATCGACTTTCAAGTGCTATTTACTTTAGTCACCATCTTATTGTAATCAGCTAACATCAATCACATTCTGGTATGATAAATGGATTTGTTTAAATCCATTTCAACGAATCGATACAATTGTGTCGGTCGTTTCGATGTTCGGGTCGTCTTCTTCCCTTCAACCTCTTGGATAAAGGGCAAGGATTTGATCTTTCTAGCAAATGCCGACTCCAACGCAATTGCGGAATCATCAGTGACTGTAAGAAGAACGGCTTGCAGCTCCGAGTACGTGAATTCTTCGGGCAGAAACTCCTTTGCGACAGTCGTTTCGAGCAGTTTCTGGCGAATCACATGAATCGCATCTGCAATGATTTGTGCATGATCAAAAGCAAGATCGAGATTCATAACCTCTTTTACCGAGAACAATTGAACATCTGAGGCATCATCGTTTGCCTGTCTTTGCGACAGCTTGTGCTCTGGTACAATCGCAAAGTGTGCATTTGTAATCATCCAGCCCCGCGGATCACGTCCAGGTTTATCGTATACACCGTAATGTTCAAGATGAATGTCCTCTACACCTGTTTCTTCTTGCAGCTCACGTTGTGCACTTTCATAGGCAGTCTCATTGGGATTGACGAAGCCACCCGGCAATGCCCACTTCCCTGCTTCGATATTTGGCTTCCCTTCGCTGTTTAGCATACTCCGCTGAATGAGCATAATTTTGAGCTCCATCTCGGGCGGTTTGAATTCTTTGATTGTAACAGGCACTATCGTAAAAACAGCAATATCAGATGTATATCCATCTGGCGTTCGATATTGTTTGACATCATATTGTTCCAAGGCCTCTTTGTTTGACACGATAAGCACAACCTTCTCTCTTTTAACAATTACCAATGTGTTAATTGTATAATAAGGGTTACTCAGCCTTTTGTCAACCTATATTATTCCATGTCTTTAAAGACCTTTATTCTAACTAATTTTAAGTAAATAAAGAGCCTCCTTTTTGGGGAGGCTTCTTTCAAAGTTTCATGTCTCAACACGGTTATATGTATGGTTAAACCATTGTTTACAAACTAAAAAGACACCATTTAATAAACCATAAACAATAACTTTGTCTCCATTAACGTTATAAAATGAGAACTTAGAGAAGAAAATATAGTTATCTCTTTCCATCCCCAGAAGCTTAAAAGCAACAGATGCTACAAAGTGATTTGCATCTGCTTTCTTACTCACATAATCAGTAAAGTCATCTTTATTCGGATTCGTAACGGCTAAAATGATCAGTAATACACCAATAACAACGTATTTGAGCGATGACTTCTTTTTTGTTTTTTCTTCCGTCATGATTGTACAATCCCCTATTTTCTATATATTTCTCATCCAACACAAAAGACTAATGATATGTAATGATTCTGTATGATAGTTTTGTAGAATATGTATCCTGCAATATCCATGATTGTTGCAGATTATTTCCGTTTTAATTCTTCCAGCCTTTTTGCTCGTTCACACGCTTTATGTAAAAACTCTTTAGCTGATAAATCCGCATAATCCCAATTCATGGCCTCTATTGCGATCGCGCCTGAATAATCCGTTTCCGCGATTTTTTTCATGGTTGTAGACCAATCAATCGTGCCATCAAAAGGTAATCCATGTTGGGCATAACTTCCGTTATTATCATGTAAATGTAGTGCCATCAGCCGAGAACCGTACACGGATAATAAATCATAGTCTGGATAATGGCGGTAGTGATGTCCGGAGTCATAACAGAATCCGATACGCTGCGAATCTACTTGCTCCAGCACATATGCCAAATTGGAAAGGTTCCATAAATTCTCCATTGCAACATTGACACCAAGCTGTTCAGCTTTTTCAGTGATTCTCTTGATTCTATCCAATCCCAATGTGTTATATGGATTGTCTTCGTTAGGCAAATGCACCACCATTGTCGGAATCTCAAAATCAGCGCAATCTGCAACACATTGCAAATAGCAATCAGTTGCGGTTTCACCGTTCAGATTGTCAAGCCAGAGGTTGTTTTCGTTTTGGATTGGTGTGTGGATATTTTCGATAAATAGACCCGCTTCTCGCGCTATTTGCGGCCCTTTGCGGTAATCGTTCCGGCCAAAGCAGTCACGACCAAAGCCATCACTCCACCATATTAAAACGCCATCAAATCCAGCTTCTTTGATTAACTGAAAACGTTCCTTGTTCGGCAATTCAGACCCAAACCAATCATAAATGGTAAGCATAATCCTCTTCCTTTCTTGCTTTTTTTATCATAGCTTTTACATAATTCATAGACTTTATCTCATTATAGTATACTTAATATTGGAAGTAGACAATAAATGATATCATTGCAAGAACGTGAGATGATATCACCCGCGAGCTTCTCCCCCTCTCCGTAATTTCGTTGTTCCAGCTGAATAGACCTTGATTGCTTCCGGCACCCGTATTGGCTTGTAGTTATAACGAAGACTGCCCATAGATAGGCAGTCTTGTGATCGGTCTATACTACTAAAGCGGTGCAAACTTTGTAATCTCATCAGAAGTATATATGGTAACTTTCTGCTCTTTGCTTCGTAAAGCGATAACTTTCATTGGATATGCGACCTATTCGCTCTCGATCATCCCTTTTACACGATTATAGTGAGACCATGAAGCTTCATTTGCCCCCACTGCGGTAATTATGATGAAATGTTCGACCTTTTGCTTTTTTGCTAAAGCTGCTATGGTACGCGGATACTCAAAATCCACCTTTTGAAATGCTTCGCGAGTCCCTGCCTTTTTGATCGTTGTGTCTAAGCAGCAGAACACATCTTGTACTTCTCCAATATCCTCTTGCATGATTTTATCGAAATCACGAACAAGTACTTCTATCTTCGGGTGTGAGTACGTTCCAGGACGTCTAACAATCATTTTCACCCGTCCATACTCTTTACTGTTACAAAGCAATTTTACTAACTCAGTCCCTATGAATCCTGTTGCTCCTACCACTAAGGCTGACCGTTTCGCTTCTATGATCATCGATCCCATCCTTGCTACAATCCTAATGATACCTATATCGGTAAGAAATAAAATTCTAACGTAAGAACTTTTTGACCAATCTCAGTTTCTTCTCATTGTAAGGAGGCAAAATAAAACTGGTATCGATTTTTGTGGTCTTCTTTACAATGCTCTTATGATGTGAAAAAAGGTCGAAACTATATTTCCCATGATAGGCGCCTATGCCTGAATTCCCCACGCCACCGAAAGGCAAATGACTATTCGCAATGTGAAGAATCGTATCGTTTACACAACCGCCACCAAAGGAAACTCTACGCAACACCTCTTCCTCACAATTCCTATCCTCTGTGAACAAATATAAGGCCAATGGCTTCGGATGCTCTTGAATGGTGTGAATGGCATGGTCTAACTGATCGTATTCCAGAATCGGTAGAATCGGCCCAAAGATCTCGTCTAACATAACCGCATCAGACCAAGATGCTGCCTCCAGTAATGTTGGTTCGATATACAACTTCTCTCTTACTGATTTACCGCCATAGACTACGTTATTTCGATCTTTTTCCAGAATTGAATTCAATCTATCGAATTGGCGCTCATTCACAATGCGGCCATAGTCCTTACTTACCATCGGATCTTCTCCATAGTAATTCACGATGACCTCTTTCATTTTTGAAATGAGAGCGTCTTTGACTTCCGAATGTACCAACATGTAATCTGGCGCAATACAGGTTTGGCCTGTATTCATAAACTTGCCCCATACAATTCTTTTCGCTGCTGCATCTAAGTTTGCAGTCTTGTCTACAATGACGGGACTCTTCCCTCCAAGTTCTAAGGTTACGGGAGTCAGATTCTTGGCAGCAGCCTCCATCACGATCTTCCCAACCTGTACACTTCCCGTGAAAAAGATATAGTCAAAAGGTGCATGAATAAGTGCTGACGTTATTTCCTTCTCCCCTTCTACGACGCGGATGTAGTTCTTATCAAAGATCTCGTTAATCATTTCATGAACGACTCGCGTTGTATGAGGTGTATGTTCCGAAGGCTTAAGTACCGCACAATTTCCCGCAGCAATTGCTCCAATAAGCGGTTCAATCAGCAATTGGAACGGATAATTATAAGGCCCGATAATGAGTATTGTCCCATATGGCTCTTTTATAATGCGACTTCTAGAAGGCCATAAAGCTAGAGGTGTTTTTACCTTCTGGGGCTTCATCCATTTCTTCACTTGCTTCATTGTGTTCTTCATACTATCCAATACAAAGCCAATCTCCGTTGAATACGCCTCATATTCGCTTTTCCCTAAATCTTGATACAGTGCTTTTGTAATTTGGTCTTCATTACGCTTAATGGCATCTTTTAATTTGCTCAGCTGTTCGAGGCGAAATTGCACAGTATTCGTCGTTCCTTTTTGAAAAAATTCTTTATGTTGCGCTAATATGCTATCCACTTCCAGCTTCTCTATTTGATTCATTCCTTTACACCCCTTTTCTATTCTCACTGTATAAATTCCTTATGCTCTTATCCATCCAACAATTCCGAACATCTAAATATCTAAGCGTTCAAACCCTTGAACATATAGGAGATTACAAATGCCTTTAGATTTGCTCTAAAGGCACTCATCTTCAAGTAACGAAAGTAGTTTTTTTAACGAATCAACAGCAGTATTCAAGGTTACGGAGTAATACCGCTCTGTACCGCTCTTCTCCATCGTAACTAAGCCTTGATCCCGCAGCAATTTCAAATGATGAGATATCGCAGGACGCGATAATGTAGATTGCGATGTTATTTCACCAACTGACATTGGCCCCTGTTCACTAAGCCACAGAATGATATCTTGGCGATGCGGATCTACTAACAGTTGGAAAAAAGGAATACATGTGCGAAATTGCTCTAATGCCTGCTTTCCCATATTCTATCCTTTCTTCATGACGTTGTAACGAAAGGTTTAAAATCTTGAAGTAAGCGTTTTGTTAATCCATAAAGATAACAAGCATCTACAGATCCCCCGCGATCGAAGCATCCTTCTTCGTCAGCTTCAGATAGATCATATATACAATCCCAATGCCCATCCATATGAACCCGAACTGTTTGGAAGCAGCGTCAAGACTGTACCAGACGTAGCCGATAATCACGAGTCCGATGAGCGGATAGAGCAGATGATTCAAGTAATCCTTGCTCTTCAGCTTCCGAAGGAAATAGTTGATTACCGACAGATGAAGAAACAGGAAGGCTGTCAATGCTCCGAAATTGACGAGCGAGGACAGACTGGCGATATGCGATGAAAAGCTGAGCGTGACGATCAGCGAAATTGCCGCGACGATCAGGACGCTCACATAAGGCGTTTGATACTTAGAGTGGACTTTGGCCAGAATCCCCGGGAGCTTCTTGTCGCGCGCCATGCTGTACAGGATGCGGGAAATGGCTGCTTGGGCCACCAGCGAGTTGGCAATCCCCCACGCGAGTGCCGTGGCGATAATGGTTGTCCACTTCAGCCAAGGTCCGCCTGCGAGCTCGGCGATTTGATAGAAGGCGACATCAGCGTTCTCGAAAGTCGTGTAATCCGGCCACAGAAGCGCCGCAACCCAGGTTTGGACGATAAACATGATGCCGATGACCAGCAGAGAGAAGACGATGGAACGGCCGACGGCCTTTTTGCCTCCGTTTGTCTCTTCAGCAAGCGTTGATACCGCATCGAAGCCAAGGAAGCTTAGCACCGCAATGGATACCGCTCCCATGATCGTGCCGATGTTGAAATGAGCTTGGTCATATAGGGGCTTAAATGTAAAGGTGGCGCCGTTAACCCCTTTCGCAACGGCAATAACCGCCGCAGTAATGAACACAGCAAGAATGAGCAGTTGCAGCGTGACTATGATTTTGTTTGCTTTTGCCGTAATCTCGATGCCAAAAATATTGATAACGGTATTGATGCCGATAAAGATCAACAGCCAAACATAGGACGGGATCTCGGGAATTATTGCTCCTAGGGCTGAGGCGCTGATCAAATACAAAAGCGACGGAATAAGTATGTAGTCGAGCAGAATCACCCACCCGGCAAAGAAACCGACATGTTCATTGATGCCGCGTTGGGCGTAGGAATAAACGGATCCAGCAATCGGAAACGCTTCCGACATTCGCGCGTAACTCAGCGCCGTGAACACCATGCCGACCATGCCGATCAAATACGCGAGAGATACCATCCCGAACGAGCCCTGCGCCACGTAGCCGTAAATGCCGAATGGGGCGATCGGGACCATGAATATAAGCCCGTAAATCAATAAATCCCAGAACGATAAGGAACGCTTGAGCTCTTGTTTGTACCCGAACTGTTCCAAATTAGCCAGACGCTCCGGCTGTGACGTCACGTTTGTCTTCAGACTTATCCCTCATCTCTCCCGGAAATTGTTGACTGTTCGAATAATTTGACATTATAAGCATCCAGCGCGCTATTCGGCATGAAGAATCTTGCTGTCATGAGTGGATCGACAATCTGCGAGATTTGCGATTGGCCGACGGCACTGCACAGCATCGTCAGCTCGCTCAAGGACAGCTCTATGTGGGGAAGCAGCGCATCGATCATGACTTCTACAGCCTTACGTGCCGCTTCATCAAGCGTAGGCTTGGATACGATCGAAGCTATCCCTTCTTGATTTTTCACAAAAGGATACGGGATGCTTGTCCCCTTGATGACTTCGAGCGTTACCGTTACACGAGCGGAAACTTCGATGCCGGAGACGCCGACTTCGCCGTCCCCCATCGCTGCATGCAGATCGCCGAGGCCAAACAGCGCCCCTTCATGGAAAACGGGAAGATAGAGCGTCGCTCCGGTGGTGATCAGCTTCGTGTCCATATTGCCGCCATGCGCCCCGGGAGTGCCGCAGGAAATAGGCTCACCTGCTGGAGCAACGCCGATCACTCCGATCATGGGAGTCAAAGGAATGTGCAGCTTATCATTAAAAATCGCCTTGTCGTTTTCTATGGGGATGATTTTGATTTGAAACGCATCGATGCGGTGCCCCATGACGCCAAGTCCGGGTCCTACGGCCATGACGCCTTGCTTGTCCAATTCAATTTCGTTGATATGTACTTTGAGGATATCGCCAGGCATAGCGCCTTCGACATAGATCGCTCCCGAAGCCGGATTGATCTGGTTCCAATCGATGGATTGGAACGTAGCTTGTTCCGATTGAATCTGATCCTTAAAGCAATCGAAGGTATGGATGACAACACGGGAATTGGATGGAACGCGCAAAGCTTGAGAATTATCTTTGCTAAATGAGTAGAAAAATTGCTCGTTGGATACAGTAAACACTATGTACAGCCTCCTTCAAGTTTTTCTTTTATATAGTTAGTCAAATAAGCGGAATCAGCTTATTTCTATCGTATAACGGAAAACGATAGGGAGCAGTTTGCAGCCGTTTGTCGAAAATAGAATGCCTCCCGCCAGCTCCACACCTCACGGTTTCTTTTGAGCTCACATGCTGAAAAACGGCAAACCGCTGGCCGTAAATATTCACCTCTCTTTCTATGGTTAATTATAGCAAGTTTCTACTCAAATAGAAGAAATCACACTAAAAATAGGATGCAGAAGTACACAACACAAGCTTATTACCAAGGCTTCTCCATAATAGAGCTTGAATACATCGCCTATGTCCTGTTGGTTCCGCATGAGCCGATCCAATACATCCTTTTGATCTGCACGATCAGAAATGGCGCTGACCATATAGCTTCTCGTCCATATCGTATGGTCGATCCAAACCTTCTGCATATCGACTTATGCGATCAAGACGCGGCGAATTTTATGGCTTTAATCTTGATTAACAACATTACGAGACCGAGGAATAGCTTCCTCGGTCTTCTTTGTTTCGGTATTGTGGAGACTACTTTCAGGAATTCCTGCACGCCGCTCAAGAATTACAATATTTCGATATACCCTTCTGTTCCATGCACGCGAATTCGCTGCCCATCTATTATCC
>NZ_JMDX01000184.1:0-11973 GCF_000935845.1 Paenibacillus sp. E194 | reverse complement strand
AGCACAACCTCCCATACACGCATAACCCCAATTGCAGACAGTAAGTCCATCGCAACGGAGAAAAAGACAACCAGCCCTCCTACAACGATCATAAGCTTTAAAGAGGAGGCAACAGCCTCCTGCAATAAGGGTACCGAGGGAGCGGCCATCCTTCTGCCTAGCCTCATGCATGGCCCAGAAGGCGCGGACAACGAGGGGAATCTGCTTGACACGCTTCGTCTGTCCATGGGAGGAGATCGGCTCGACACCTGCGGCTATGGGTGTCATAGGAGCATGCGGGGCATGGAATCGCATCAATAGCCCGACGACAAATGCCGCTCCGTAATGAGCAAGTGCTATCGTAAGAGCTAGGCTGGCGTCTCCGAAAAATCCGATGGATACAGCACCTATTAGAAATATGGGATCGGATGACGTGGTGAAGGCGACGAGGCGCTCCCCTTCTTCACGGGAAATGAGACTCTGCATTCGCAGCTGAGTGGTGAGCTTGGCTCCAACAGGGTAACCGGAAGCATACCCCATTGCGACCACAAACCCGCCGATTCCAGGGATGCGGAACATCGGGCGCATGATTGGATCAAGCAAGGTGCCAATGAAGTGTACAATACCGAAACCAAGCAGAGCTTCGGATATAATAAAGAACGGGAGCAAGGATGGGAATAGAACGTCCCACCAGATGGCCAACCCCCGTGTCGAAGCGGATAATACGGTGTCAGGATATATGATCATTAATAAAATGAAGAGACCAATCGTTGCTGCGATGAGTACAATCAGGATGGAGGAGCTTGTCCGAGAGCGGCTCATTGTATATTCACTCCCTCTAATTCTTCAGTCAATGGGACGACCACTGCAATACAACATATGATAAAGGGGCAACAATCATGCTGTTCACCTTCAGAACAGCGCTGTGATGATACAATTCTGTCTTTATTCTGTAATCAAAACGTAAAGGAAACGCTTGCATTTATCCGTGTCATTTCGGGAAGCATTATGGTACACTAAAAATACAAGAAAGATGAAATGCGTATCCGATCGTTAGGGGTGATTGGTGTGAGCATTATTGCAGGCATCCTTGTTTGCGCTTTTGTTTATGTCATTCGGGAATCGTTAATGGGATCACCAGAAGAAGATTGGTAAAGACAAGGTAAGAAGAGACCACAACTACGGCCAGACGCTGAACAGATGCTCAGCGTTTTTTTGTGCTTATTTGCACGTTCACCATTCATTTGATTGAAACTTCTGCTCGTTTGTAATAAAGTGTTGAACAAGGACTACTTTATTGACGAAATGCTGGCTGTTGATGGCAGTCGCATGATGGAATAGATAGGAGCGATTATGGAACGGTACAGTCAAACAATATATGAGGCGATCGGCGGAGAGGCGACGGTTCGGAAGATGGTGGAGGCTTTCTATCCACGGGTCCAGGCTCATCCTTTGCTTGCGCCACTATTCCCAGAGGATATTATGCCGGTAATGGAACGACAATTCATGTTCTTGACGCAGTTTTTCGGAGGACCATCTCTCTACTCTGATCAGTTCGGACATCCAATGATGCGTGCACGTCATCTACCATTTCCGATAACGCGTGATCGTGCAGATGCATGGTTAGGCTGCATGCGGGAAGCGCTTCGTGAGATAGGAATGGAGCCAGGGTTGGAAGCGATGGTTATCGATCGCTTATCAGGCCCAGCGTATCACTTTATTAATACGAATGATGAGGCTTAATTCCTTGTTCAAATAGAACGGCTCATGTATTCCATAATAGATTCGTTTTCATGGACTTCGTGCGACTCACATAATCGATCAGCAGAAAAGAGGAACGATTTATGGAGGTTGAACCGCTTTTTACGGTGAAGGTAGGCTGTCCGTACTGTGAACAGGTATTTGTTACTTCGCGTGTACGGCCTCGCTTCAAGAAGCCCTCACGCATTGACAGTGATTTTTGTACGCATTATGACGAGGGCAAGGTGAATCCGGACTTTTACGTAGTTCGGGTATGTCCTTCATGTGGATGTGCATCCACAGAAAATTCCTTAAAGCATTGGTACGAGCCGCAGCGTAAAAAGTTCGAAGCACGCATCGCGAACCAGTGGAAGAACCGTGATTACGGTGGCGAGCGGACTTGGGAGGATGCGCTTGCAACGTACCAGCTGGCTCTGTTAACAGCTCAGACTATTGGCGAGAGCCATCGTGTGGTTGCTGGTCTTCTTCACCATATCGCATGGTTGTATCGATATCGCAATGATGTGGTAGAAGAGCGTCGATACATGCAATATGCACTTGACGCCTATGTTGCCGTGCTGGAGCAGGAGTGGCGCGATCAGAACGATGCGCGGCTCATTTTTATTATCGGGGAGCTGTATCGCCGATTGGGCGAATTTAATGAGGCTGTGAAATGCTTCAGTAAAATTGTCCATGATAAAAGGATCATGGACGCGGCAATGATTCGAGCTGCTAGAGAGCAATGGATCCTTATTCGTGAGGAAATGAGAGAAGCAACTGAAAACGCTACATCAAGTATGGCCGATTGAATGAGGAGACAAGAAGACGTGTATCCGGCAGAAGTGGCGGGTACACGTCTTTGTCTTGTCCAGTGAAAATCAATCCTCACTGATCCATGCATTCTATCGAATCGCGCGGTCTGCAAGCAAATAATCGTTATCCGCATCGATGATGACGAGGCGGTTGCGACAACAAGGGAATACAAGGAGCCGTTTCTTGCCGTCATGGATATCAGGAAGCTCATTTGGCTTAATGGGAAGAAGGACATTGTCTTTCTTACAAAATGGGCAGGTTGATATATACAGGTCGCCCATTAGCTGATCATACGGCAGTGTATTTTCAAATGGTATCATTCCTTGGTGTTCTCCGATGATTGTTCTGCGCCAGAAGGGCTCTGATCGGCCTTATTAAGCTCCGCGAGCTTCTGTATAAGAATGTGTTGCGGCATATGCATGAGCTGCTCTAAGGGGACATTAAGCGCCTTAGACAGTTTGACAGCAGTGTCTGCAGAGATTGGCAATGGTTTCATCTCACGATCCTCCCTATGCGAGTTCCTATAAATTTTGATATAGTTTAGTTATACACGGTCAAGGTGCAAAACTCAAACTTTGCAAGGTTGAATAGGTGTGGACAAATTAAGCCAAATGAAAGGTGTGTGCACGATGAAACAACCGTTAAGTCAAACATGGGATTTGGATGTCATTTTTGAAGGTGGGTCAGAATCCGAAGCACTGCAGGCTTCACTGTCTTCTGGTGAGCAGAAAATCACTTCGATTACGAACGAGCTTAAGACCATGACGATTCCTCAATCGGTTGAAGAAGCCCAGCAGCTTGCCCGATTGACACAGCAGCTTCAGCAGTTGATTGCAGAGTTACGTGAGGCAGGTGCTTACATAGGGTGCTTGACGGCACAAAATGTAAAGGATAAGAAAGCGATTCAATTATCCGACCGTGTACGTACAATCGGTGCCCGACTGGTTACTTTGGATACGCTGTATGATGAGCTTTTGCGCGGCATGGATGAGCAAGTATGGTCTGAATTTGTTGCACTGCCTGAAATTGCAGGCATTCGTTTCAATTTGACTGAACGCCGAGAATGGGCAAAGGAGAAAATGTCACCGGAGAAGGAAGCGCTTGTTGGGGATTTGGCAACAGATGGTTATCACGGATGGAGTGCCAACTATAACACTATCGTATCCCATTTCCGTATCAAGCATGAAGAGAATGGGGAGACAGTGCTTCTTTCTGCAGGACAAGCTGACAACAAGTTGTCTGATGCTGATCGCTCGGTACGCGAGGACATGTTCGCGAAGTGGGAAGAAGCATGGGAAGAGCGTGCGGACTACTGTGCTGACGCCCTTAACCGAATTGCAGGCTTCCGCTTGAAGCTGTATGAGAACCGTGGCTGGAACGAAGTGTTGAAGGAGCCCCTTGCCTACAACCGGATGTCGCAGGCGACGCTGGATGCAATGTGGGATACGATCGTTCGCAATAAGCAGCCGTTCGTGAAATATTTGGAGCGAAAAGCAAAGCTGCTTGGTGTAGAGAAACTCACATGGTGTGATGTAGAGGCTCCACTTGGCGACACGCAATCCAAGATTTCTTACGATGAGGGTGCGCGTACGATTGTCGAGCAATTCGAGAAGTTCAGCCCGCGTATGTCCAAGTTCGCAGTGAATGCATTCGAGAAGCGCTGGATCGAAGCAGAGGATCGCTCTGGCAAGCGTCCAGGTGGGTTCTGTACGTCGATGCCTGTTAGCAAAGAAACGCGTATATTCATGACTTATGCCGGCACACCATCGAACGTGTCCACCCTTGCCCATGAGCTTGGACATGGTTATCATACGCATGTGATGGAGGATCTTCCTACATTTGCAAAGTCATATGCGATGAACGTAGCAGAGACGGCTTCCACTTTTGCCGAGATGATCGTATCTGACTCTGCGGTGAAGCAGGCGAAGAATGAGCAAGAGAAGTTGACACTGCTGGAAGATAAGCTTCAGCGGTCAATTGCGTTCTACATGAATATCCATGCGCGCTTCCTGTTCGAGACTCGCTTCTACGAGAAGCGCAAGCAAGGCGTATTGTCCTCTGAGGAACTATGCTCGCTTATGGAAGAGGCACAGAAGGAAGCGTTCTGTGGTGCACTTGATTCGTACCACCCGCACTTCTGGGCGTCTAAGCTGCATTTCTACATGACGGGTGTGCCGTTCTACAACTTCCCTTACACATTCGGTTACTTGTTTAGTACGGGATTGTATGCGCGAGCTCTGCAAGAAGGCGAATCCTTCGCAGCGAAGTACGATGCATTGCTGAGGGATACAGCGGTAATGACGGTAGAGGATCTTGCACAGAAGCACCTTGGCGTAGATTTGACGAAGCCAGATTTCTGGCAATCGGCGATAGATGTGACATTGCAAGACGTGGAATTGTTCCTGCAAATGACTGAATAATTTAGAGTGACAACGGATAGACCGTGCAAGTTAAATGAGGCTTACATAGAAAGGAAAAACAACTTGGCGACATCAACTAGGCTTCTTAAGCTGTTCCATGCTTTGTTTTACTCAACGAATGCCGTTCTGCTTTCTTATTTGCCGCTTCTATTGCGGGAGCGGGGTTTCGAACCGTTTGAAGTAGGCACTATATTAATGTTGGGGCCTTTTCTGGCGATGTTTGCACAGCCTGCCGCAGGTCTGATTAGCGACCGCATCCGAAAGGTTCGCCCGCTACTAATCGGCTTGTGGATCGTATTGGGAATATCAGCGTCATTAGCTTTTTTGACAACGGATCGTATCCTTGTCGCGGTAAGTATTCTGATTTTGTATATTTGCTATCTTCCATCGATTTCATTGCTTGATACGTTAACAGTTAAAATAGCTAATTCTATGCAGCAATCATATGGAGCTGTTCGCCTTTGGGGTTCAGTTGGCTTCACCGTAACGGCTGTAACGCTAGCACAGGTATTTGATTTGGTGGGCGGAGTGGATTCACTGTTCTGGATGTATTTACCGGTCTGGTCCAGCTTTTTTATCGGTATGTTCTTTTTGAAGGAACCGAGATATGATGATGGTGAGCCGGATGAAGCGGTGAACATGACCATTTTGAAAAAGGCGCTCACCATTCCTTCCTTGCTTGTATTGCTTGCTCTTATTTTCGTCATCGGGATGCCCCATCGGATGAATGATGCGCTGCTATCGCTGCATATGAGCGATTTGGGCGCAACCTCCGGGCAGGTATCGATTGCATGGGCTGTTGCAGGATTCAGTGAAGTTTTTGGCTTCATCATTATGGGACGAATCATGAAGCGGTATCGAATGTTGACATTGCTTTCCGCCGTAGGCATGCTATATGCGCTTCGATGGCTGCTGTATTCCATAACGACGGAGCCGGTGATGTTAATCGTACTGCAAGGACTGCATTCGATTACGTATGCTTGCTTCTGGGCTTTAGCAATCGAATTCGTAGTGCAGCTTCTCCCGCAAAAATTAGCAGCTACAGGACAATCGCTGCTCGGTATGGTGTTCTTTGGCTTGTCCGGATTGGCAGGAGGAGTTATTGGCGGAGCACTGCAGGAATCGTATGGCGGTAATGTCATGTATGGCCTTGGTTTTGTCCTTGCCCTTCTTGGAACATTTGGCTTCATGTTGTGGAACCGCAAGGATCGCAAGCGCACACTTGCAGTTGAACAAGAAGCAACCGTATAACTTGCATAATGGAATTGGAAATTAAACTTATCATTTACAGTGCTGAATAGCTGTAAGGTAGGTAAATAGGTAATCCAATAACAGCGGGGCAGCCCTTAGTAGCATTCTACTAGTGGCTGCCCCGTTTGTTTTGGTTATATGCAATATTAGAATTTGAATACTTGAATCGTACGCTGCAACTGGATCACCTTTTGCTGCATTTGCTCCGTAGCATCGGCCATCGCTTGGACGGATGTAATTTGTTCATTCATAGAAGCAGATACTTGCTCTGTTCCCGCAGCAGATTGCTGTGTAATTGCTGAGATATTCTCGATGGAGCTTGAAATGTTTACAGCTCCTTCCAGCATCGTATCACTTTCATTCGCGAAGGCGGCAATTTGTTCGGTAATAAATTGAATGCTATCTACAATTTCTAGGAAGATGCGCTCTGTTTCTTTAATTAATTCCGTTTGGGCGTGAACGACCTCTTCATTGACTTGAATATTCGTAATTGCCTGGCGGATGCCTGACTCAATGCTTTTCACCAGAGTAAATACTTCCTTCGTCGAAGCGGAAGATTCTTCAGCAAGCTTGCGAACCTCCTGTGCGACGACTGCGAAGCCACGGCCATGCTCGCCAGCACGTGCCGCCTCGATAGAGGCATTAAGGGACAATAAGTTTGTCTGCTCAGCAATGTCAGAGATGGTGCGTGTAATTTTGGAGATGCCATCTGCTTGCCGTGCAAGTTCCTCAATTGTCGATGCTACTTGATCAGTTGCCTCAATGTTGCGCTGCATGCCTGCGCTTTGTGTCTCGACTGCCGTTCTTCCCTTAGCAACGAGACCGATTGTAAGGGCAGAGCGCTCATTCATTTCCTTCGTAGAGTATGTATAGGACTCAACCTTCTGTTCAATTTGCTTGACGGAATCCGACATCGATGCGACATCTTCGGAGATTTCCGCTGCTCCGATCGCAAGTTCATTTGATGAAGCTGTCACCTGTTCCATAACGAGCTTTAAATTGTGGTTCATATGATACATTTCTCTGCTTGATTCGGATACGTGCCGCGTAATATCGGTCGTTTGGCGTAAAATTTCACGAAGCTTAATGATCATGGAATTAAAAGCATGCCCTAACTCGCCAAGTGAATCATTCGTTGTCACGTTCAACGTTTGGGAGAAGTCACCCTTGGATACTTGCAGGGCTGACTGGGCAATGTCTTTGATCGGGGCACTCAATGAACTTTCCAGAAAGTTAATGATGGGATAGCTAACACCGATCAGAACGGCGATAATGATTATCCCGGTTGTAAGCGATACATCAGCTAGGAGTAGGACTATTGTCGCTAATGCGAATAGGCCGACGATACTGTAACAGCCGAACAGCAGCTTTTGTTTGAAGTTTAACTTGTAGAACCAGTTCATAGGACCGCTCCTTTCCCCCTGTCATGCCAAAATATAGAATTTGAAATCATTATAGCATCGGCTGCGAAGATGGTCTATGAAAATGTTAGTAAATTCAACATGATTAGACGAAATTCGTCAACACCATTTTGGATGATGTAAAAATGTGTTGATTAAAGGAAAATAATCCCTTATACTGTGACTTAAGAACCATAAATTTGAAGCTTAGCTTCTGTAAAAATAGGGAGGAATGAATAATATGAAGTCTGTCTCGATTCCATTAGCTAGGCAAATAAGCCTAGTTTTTGAACAATTAGAATCAGAGCTGATTGGTTTGACAGGTGGAACAATTGTAGTCTGTCTTCGCAATGATGTCATTGGGAAATTCGGTGTGAAGCACGATGCGTTGGAAAGCTGTGGTGGTGAACTAAAGCCGATTCGACAAGGTTTGTCGAGGCAGCAGATTGCCCAATTTCTGCAGACGGCGATTGATGCGCTGAAACATAAGAAGAATTGGACGCATGGGGAGATTGTGTACGATTTTACAGTTAGGCATGGGGAGCTGCATGTCAGCACATGGTTTGAATCGAATCACAATATGGTTTATATCTTGGATAAGAAGGAAGAGAATCTACATACTTACAGAAATGTATCTTAATGTGTACGTTTGCAATTGTCGAATGTTATTCGTAAATAAGAAAGCAGGAGTCTCTTCTAACACCAGTTGGTTGTAGTAGGACGTCCTGCTTTTTTTCGTAAGTATGGGGTGTTGCGTAACTAGCTTAAAAAGGTTCAACAGCTAAGATTAGCGAGCACGGCCAGCCAATTGCTGTTCAGCAATTTGTACAAGACGCTTCGTGATGTAGCCTCCGATGGAGCCCATATCGCGAGAAGTATAGTTACCGTAGTAACCATCTTGAGAAATTGGAATACCCAATTCTTGAGCAATCTCTAACTTCATTTGTTGCAGTGCTGCTGTTGCTTGAGGAACAACGAGATTATTGGAGCGGCTTCCTGTTTGTTGATTTGGCATGTTGTTCACCTCCTTGTGATAGTTATTATGGAGAGATAGAGATGAAATATGCGAGAGGAAGTGCTCGTTGTGAAATGTAAATAATGCCAAGTTGTCCTGGTCTGGCATTCATGGGAGGAGCGCAAAAAGGAGGCTTGTCGCCTCCCCTGTTATGGATGTTGAATTTCAAGCTCTAAGTTGAGGATAACTGGCTTGTTCGGCTCAAGTTCAATCAAGCCTGTGACCTCATTGCCGAATGGAAGATTTGGCGCATCAGGAAGCCAAGTATAAGGCTCTATGCAGATAATTTCATTCGCAGTGCCTCGAGTGTAGAGAACCCAATGCTTGAACCAAGGCTCATTGCCTGTATAGCGGATACGATAACCATCTTCGCGGGACAGCCAAGCTTCAGGCTTATGCTCGCCTATGCTGAATACCGTATCGAAGTCGGTTCCTTCTAAGTTCATTCCGGAGAGCAGCTTCTCGTTCTCGCTCAGCGGCAACGTATTTCCTGTCATAATAAGCTCTTCGTCCAGCTCATACACACCTGTAACAGGAACCTGTAGGGTCCAGCGGTTCGGTTCGCCATCAAGTTGTAACCACGTATGTGTTCCGAAGCCAAATGGTGCAGTCTGCCCACCAACGTTGGTTACTTGCAATTGTTGTGTCAGTTGGCTTCCCTTCAGTACATAAGTAAGCTCGAACTGGAGAGGCGTTGGATATTGCTCCATCCAGTGCTTATCTTCAGAAGAATGGAACTGAACCGTGACGATAGCGTGATCTTCGGTTGCTTCGGCACGTGTAACTTGCCACGATTGCAAGCGATGCAAGCCGTGAATATGATTGTTGTTGGCTGTGTTCTGATCAAACTGATAGGACACTCCTGCATATTGGAATTGTCCGCGGCGTATCCGTCCAGGCGGCATAAGCATAGGGATGCCGAAGTGGTAAGGCTTGGTCATATAATAATCCAAATCGCTCTCAGCTGGCGTACGCAAGATATCGCGTTCAAGCACTTTGTCCCATAGACGAATGAGATTAGCGCCTAGGGAAGGCAGCAATGTTGCCTCAAGCGTGTCACTGTGAAGAATAACTGTCTCATGATCGTTCCATTTGCCTCTCGTAATCTGATACATGCGAATTGCCCCTTTGCTCGTGAAGTTATGTAAGGTTGTTATTTTCATGATAGCAAATTCACGCATTAAAGTCATTGAAGCACACTAGGTCTAATCCAAGCTGGCGATAAACGGGCATAGGATAGATTGACAAATACATTGATCTTCGCTATCCTTATGGCTAATTCCTAGTTATGTAGAGCTCGCATAAGTGATAGGATATAATTGAATTCGTGTAAAATGATGATGAGGACAAGTACGCTATGCGGTAGCTCCAGAGAGTCGGTGGTCGCTGTGAACCGATGCGAATGCATAGTTGGAATGGGCCTCGGAGTGCTGTGTTGAACCAGTGATGTGCATGAAGTAGACATAGCCGCAGCTCTGCGTTACAGAGGTCAAGGCTTGCAAAGAGGGAGTCAGCATAGATTGCTGATGCTTCCTAACATTCGTAGGATTGTGCTTGTAAGAAGTCACAGCCATACGATTATGCAGGCGAATTAGGGTGGCACCACGGTTCTTCGTCCCTTGCGGATGAAGGGCCTTTTTTGCGTTCTCGAGTATGACGATACAAGAATAATGATATTTGTGGAAAAGGAAGTGTTGCGTGATGAAACGCGTACTATCTGGTATTCAGCCAAGCGGTCAATTGACACTTGGCAACTACATCGGAGCAATCCAAAACTTCGTGAAGCTGCAGGAAGAGCATGAGTGCTTCTTCATGGTGGTAGACCTGCATGCCATTACTGTACCGCAGGATCCGGAAAAATTGCGTGAGCAGACAGAATCAGTAGCTGCCTTGTATATTGCGGCAGGCCTCGACCCAAGCAAGTCGAACATCTTCCTCCAATCTCACGTCCATCAGCATGCAGAGCTTGGATGGCTGATGACGACACTCACCTATATGGGTGAGTTGGAGCGGATGACGCAATTTAAGGATAAGTCGGAAGGGAAGCAGTCAGTTGGATCGGGCTTGTTCGTATACCCATCACTTATGGCTGCAGACATATTATTATATCAAGCCGATCTTGTTCCCGTTGGCGATGATCAGAAGCAGCATTTGGAGCTTACTCGGGACTTGGCTGCACGCTTCAACGGGCGCTTCGGCGACTTCCTGACTGTTCCAGAACCGTATATCCCGGAAGTAGGCGCACGGATTATGTCATTGGATGATGCCTCCAAGAAGATGAGCAAGAGCAACCCGAACCCTGGAAGCTATATTGCCTTGCTAGATGATCCTGCTGTCATTCGCAAGAAGATCAGTCGTGCCAAGACAGACTCTGAGTCACTTGTGAAGTATGATCCTGCGAATAAGCCGGAAATCAGCAACTTGATGAGCATTTATACACATGCCGCTGGTATGTCCATTGCTGAAATTGAAGCGAAATACGAAGGCCAAATGTACGGGCCGTTCAAGAAAGACTTGGCTGAGCATGTCGCTGCGCTCATCGAGCCGCTTCAGGCCCGCTATCATGAAGTAAGACGCACAGGTGAACATCACGAGGCGCTGCGTCGTGGTGCTGAGCGAGCACGTGAAGCGGCAGAGCAGACATTAACGGAAGTGAAACGCCGGATGGGCTTCGTGCTCCCACAATAAAAATAGGAAGAATTGTTAAGCCTGCTTGCCTACTGGCCTGCTGTATGTTCTTGTTGGGCTAAGCTTCGCCGACGAAGCTTGGCCTTCACAATGAAGCCGCATCCCATATTGACGATGGCAAGTATGGTAAAGAGAAGAGCAAGCCAGACACTCTGGCTGATGGAGATCGCTGTTGCGATCAGCAAGGCGATGGAAGAGCATGCGAACCATAGTGATAACCATTTGTTCATGGGGAAGACTCCTTTTCGCAAAATAATGTTACAGATAAGTATAACATTTTGCAGGCCGGATAAAATAAGTTTGCAAGCTTGCAAACTAGAAGCACCAATTGCGAAAGGAGAATCACCTATGTCTAATCGTTCTGGTTCCAACAACTTGGTTGTTCCTCAAGCTACTGCTGCATTGCAGCAAATGAAATTCGAAAATTGCTCAGGAATTGGGCGTTCCAATTCCACAAGACGGCTACTACGGGAACTACACTTCCCGTGATACCGGTTCTATCGGGGGATACATGACGAAGCGTTTGGTGCAAATGGCACAACAATCGCTTTCCGGCGGTTCCCGCTAATCGAATGCACTAATGATTTGGCTACCCTGCGCGCGGGGTAGCCTTTTATTATGATATGGGGAGAATCAACGGCTTTTGGCAAAAAAAGAAGGTACAGTG
>NZ_JMDX01000183.1:0-12009 GCF_000935845.1 Paenibacillus sp. E194 | reverse complement strand
AAGGGTCATTAACAGCTGAGCATCTCATGACGCACACGACTGGTTTCGATTACCCTGAAGCTCCAGACGACATAGCAATCAAGACGAACGCTGAGTATATTCGCAAGTATATGCCAACGGTTGTACGCAAGCCAGGCACGGTATACAGCTATGACAATTTCGCCTTTCGCCTTCAAGGCTATCTCGTTGAGCGCATAACTGGAGCTCCTTTCCATGAATATGGCATGCAGCATATTTTGCAGCCTCTTGGAATGACGAACAGCAGCTTCGTGATGACGCCTGATGCTAAGAAGGATCTAGCGACAAGCTATACGAAGACAGGTGAAGTTCTTCCTTATTACGAGGTATCTCCCGCAGACGGCCCCGACGGGAGCCTTGTATCAACCGGTGCGGATATGGCTAAATTTATGATCGCGCTTTTAAATGGCGGTACGTACAAGGGGCAGCGAATCTTACAGCCTGAAACCGTACGCGAGATGGTAAAAATCCGTGTATCCGCTCATCCGAAAATTCCGAATACGACATACGGCTTCGAATCCTTGTATCAAGAGGCCTATCATGGTGAAACCGTCATAAGCAAAGGCGGCAATCTTCCAGGGTTCGGCTCTTGGTTAAGTCTCTTGCCAGAACAAAATGTCGGCTTTTTGGTCGCTTACAATTCCAACGAAGACTCTAGTGCAGATTATCGCAATACGGTTTTTCGTTCCATTATGAATCACTATTATCCGGACAAACGCCCAGCCCCACCGCAAACGGAGCCCTCGCAGGAGGTAAAAAATAAGCTAGTTGGCCACTACCGTAGTCTTCGGATGGGCATCCAAGTCGTTCAAATTGCTGAGCAATCTGACAAAAAATTATCCCTTATCGATCCATTCTACGGAACCCATACATTGACTCAGATCGAACCATGGCTGTTCCGTACGGATCATGGAAAGTTAGTTGGCTTCAGGCAGGATGACAATGGGGAAATTTCCTACATGGATAACAGCAACGTGACCTGGTTCGAGAAGCTGCCTGTTCCTAAAGTCCTCTATTCAGATATCGACAAGAATCATCCGTATTATGGATATATTCAAGATATCATGATGAGGAGTGGAATATCCGAACATCAAGGACAGTTCCGTCCCTCCTCCACCATTACGCGTGCTGAATTTGTCTCCATGCTCATGCAGTGCTTGCGCATGCAGCCTTCGTTGAACGCAAGCTCCTTCACAGACATGAATGGCCACTGGGCTGCCAAAGACGTTCAAACGGCATATGGACTGGGGCTTATCACCGGAGCTTCAGGCGAGCTCTTCCGACCTGATCAACCCATTCAACGGCAAGAAGCGGCAATGATTGCGTGGCGAATCGCCCAAGCGTTCGGAGCTCCTGTGCAAGGAGCGAAACTGGTTGGCGATACTGACGTCTGGGCATTAGACGGTGTCAAGTATGCTGCGGCTATGCACAAATATGGCCCCGAAATTAAAGCTAACGCAGACGGCACTCTGAATTATGAATCCAAACGCAGCATGCTCAGGCAAGAAGCAGCTGCCTTAATCAGCACATTGCTTGCTCAGCCGATTCCGCTCTAACCACAAAATAGCTCTCGTCGAATCTCTGTATTGCGACGAGAGCTATTTTCTTTTCCAGCAAGCAGTCCAGAATGCATTCCCAACCCCAAGGTCATACTATAGGAAAACTTTGTGTAAATGTGGTGAACACATGTCAGCCCACTTCATATTACTAGTCGAAGATGAACAAAGTGTATCTCAATTCATCCAGCTTGAACTTGAGCATGAAGGGTACGAGGTACTTGTTGCTGTAGACGGGGAACAAGCATTAGAATTCTTTCAACAAGGCGAGTGGAGCCTCATCCTGCTAGACTGGATGCTGCCCAAGCTGAACGGCCTTGAAGTATGCCGGAGAATTCGCCGCGTCAGTGATGTCCCAATTATCCTCTTGTCGGCTCGTGATTATGTTGGAGATGTCATTGCTGGTCTTGATACGGGTGCAGATGATTATATTACGAAGCCATTCGAGATTGAGGAACTGCTTGCCCGCATACGCACAGCTTTAAGACGCCCCAACCATGCCGCTAATCCGGAAGAGAAGGAAGTATATCAGCTCGCAGATCTTATCTTGGATGTGAAGAAAAGAGTCGTAACCCGTGCTGGGGATCGAATCGAATTAACGCAGCGTGAGTTCGAATTGCTTCAATACTTAATGGAACATCTCGGTGAAGTGATTGGCCGTGAACAGCTATTGTCTTCTGTGTGGGGATATGACTTTGTTGGTGAGACGAATGTCGTCGATGTCTATATCCGATATTTGCGCAACAAGCTGGATCGCGGTTATCAGCATAAGTTAATCCAGACCGTTCGCGGTGTCGGATATGTGCTGCGTGAACCATAAGGAATCAGAGATGACCATGTTCAAGTCACTTATCCAGCAGCTTAAGCAATCTGCCAACACGCTAATGTTCCGCTTCACGATCTGGTATGTTCTTAGCCTATTAGCTGTCATTCTGTTAATCGGGATCAGTATTATGGGAGCAGTCACCCATCTGTTGATCCAAGACTCCAAGGAGGAGCTATTCGCCGTCGAACGCAAACTAAGAGAAAGCATTCAAGATGGCTTTCTGGAGTGGCAATCCCTTCTCGATGAACTGCTATACCCTGATCACGCGAACTATGATGTTCAAATTGTGTCCTCTGATGGACGCATATTAGCACAAACTCGGAACTGGGATGAGGCTTTCCTCGCCGAACAGAAAAATCGATTCCGATGGTTTGATACCGTGCAGTGGAACACCGACTATGGACTGTTCATCAAAGATGAAGTCATATGGAATCAATCCAATGGGCAGGTCGGTCGAATCTATATACATGTTCAGCTCCACTCCATTGAACGCATCTTGCTTATTATCACTAAAGTACTCGTCATTACTGCACTTGCCAGCTCAACAGCAGGATCGCTGCTTATATATCAAATAACAAGGAGGAACCTCTCCCCACTGTTCAGCATAATGAATTCAATTGTTCAGATGAAGAATGCACCGAATTTAAGACAGAGGGTTCATGTCCCGAAGACGCCGGTAGAGCTAACGAAATTGGCGGAGCGCTTCAATCAGTTGTTAGATGAGCATGAAGAACTGATTGAACGAGAGATGAACTTTATTACAAATGCCTCACACGAGCTCCGTACTCCGCTGACCGCGTTTCGTGGTCATGTGAAGCTGCTGAAGCGCTGGGGGAATCAAAATGCTGACGTTCTACAAAAATCACTTGATTCGCTAGATCTAGAGAGCCAGCGCATGCAGCGGCTTATTATTCAGCTATTGACGTTAGCCCGTTCAGGCAAAAGCGCCACGCCGAAGGAACAAGTAAATCTCACCGACATTGTCCGAGAAGCAATAAAGCAGCTATGGAAATCTGATTCCAAAATCTCTTTGCGTTTGCATCTGAATGAGGCCGCTTATGTATTTGGGGACAAGGAGCAATTGCGCCAGGTTGCCGTTATTCTCATTGAAAATGCCATGAGGTATACCAATGACCTGGGCTGGATCGAAGTTGCCGTCTATCAAGAGAAAGAAAATGCATGCCTTCGAGTATCGGATTCCGGAATTGGCATACCCGAAGAAGAATTAGATAAAATTTTCGATCGATTTTATCGGGTCGATAAGGCTCGCTCTCGCGTAACGGGAGGTACGGGCTTAGGGCTGCCCATTGCGAAGGAGCTCGTAGAGCAGCATCATGGCACCATTCAAGTTGAGAGCACGCTCGGACAGGGCAGCACATTTATTGTGTGCATACCGTACTCGCACAACGCCTGAGAACATACAACAAGCCTAAAGCAGTACATCTTATTGCTTTAGGCTTGTCCATTATAAACTATTTAATTACACGACGAACTTTCGTCAAGCGGGACTCCCATTTGCTCAAGTTGTCAATTCTTACTCCGCCCTTGCCATAAGTGTGCAAGATTTTTCCATTGCCCATATAGATTCCTACATGATGAACCGGAGAGTAGAAGAACAGGAGATCACCCTTCTTCATATTCTTTTTGCTAACTGCAACTCCAACCTTGGATTGCTGCTTCGATGTGCGTGGAAGATTGATTCCGTGTTTGCCATACACATATTGTGTGAACGAGGAGCAGTCGAATGCTTTCGTGCTTCCCGACTTGGCACCAAATTTATATTTAACACCTAAGTATTTTTTCCCTGTTGCTATAATTTTGTCTGCCTTGGAGCTTTGCGATGTGGAAGCCGCGCTAGCTGTTTGAACAGGCATTACTGCACCTGCTGACAGGGCAAAGGACAATGTTAATGTTACGCATACAAATATTTTTCCAAACTTCTTTTTATTCAACAATATTCTCATCTCCCAGAAAAATGGATAGTGCTGATGTGCTCACCAGCGACGTTACATACCATAACACATAATTTTTATCCATTATTTTCTAGAGAAGGGCTGAAACATTGCTGTTGTTTACTTTTTTGTAATCTATTAGAGCAACATTATAAATTTCTCATCTCCCTCTTCTTGACAAATAGGTCGTTGTGATCATTCCTCCTTTGGCAGGATACAAAATAAATAGATTCGATACTAGATCATCAAAATTTTGCGGTGCAGCAACTGCCGTTATCTCAGGATGCAGAATAAGAGATGAACACATGAAACAGCGCCATCTCATCGTATACAAACGTTGAAATGGCGCTGCATATGAATATTATCAATTGCCCAAGCTTCAGAGTCAACTTACATCGTAAGATGATCGTCATAGAGATTGGAGCGGCGCTTGAACCAGTCAAATAAATGCGTAACAACAACCTTGAGCACTGCATACCCAGGCACAGCCAGAATAATGCCCACTACACCGAACAGGTTGCCGGCTGTCAAGATGACGAAAATGATCGTAATCGGATGAATGCGGAGTGTCTTCCCCATAATTTGCGGCGAAATGAACTTCCCTTCCACCAATTGGACAATCGTCCAGACGATGATCATTTTCAGCAGCATCATCGGTGAAGTGACAAGCGCCACGATCATCGCGGGTGTGATTGCAATTGCAGGGCCCAAATACGGTACAATACTCGTACAAGCTGCAATTACTGCTAGAATTAGTGAATATTCAAGCCCAATGATTAAATAGCCCGCATACAGTAAGATGCCGATGCAGAAGCTTACAATAATCTGACCCCGTATGTAGGAACTGATTTGATTATTCATCTCGGACATCACTTGATGGGATTGCTTGCGCAGCGTAGTCGGCAAAAATGTAAGGATATAATCAGGCAGCCGCCGGCCATCCTTCAGTAAATAGAAAAGAACGAATGGAACGATGACAAGGCCGAGAATCGTTTCGGTGACTGCACCTAGAAATCCACCGATTCCATTGAATGTGTTGTTTAAGAGCGAGGTAGCCCGCTCGGACAAGGAGCTTACGAAGTTGCTGGAATTAATATCGATGCTCTGCTGGATACGGTTGAAGAACTCACTGCCGATCATGTCGCGGAACAACGTCTCAATCTGGGTACTGAACCCTGGAAAGTTGGCAATCAAGTCCATAACTTGCTTCTTAATGACAGGAATAACAGCAAGGACGACGACCGTAATAATGCCGATAATCAGAATATAGAGAATGAGAATGGATATGAATCGTTTGACTCTCCATTGCTCCAGAAGATCAACGATCGGATTCAGCAAATAATAGAGCACCCCTGCTAATAGCACTGGGAACAACACTGTCTTGATGAAAATAATGAATGGGGAGAAAATAAATGAGATTTTCGTAAAAATAAACACGTTCAAACTGACTAACAACACAATCAACAAAAACGAGATCAATCTATGATTCAAGATGAACGTTAACATTCGGCCTGGCCTTGTTGATCGTTTCTCCATGCACTAGCTCCCTTCAGTGTTGGATGTAATCTTAATCACGAATTGCCCCTTCCCATGCGGAATGATTGTTAAATTCCAATCAAATGCTTGCGCAATCCATCGTACTTGTACATACAATTGGCCGTCTCGGATTATTGGGCCGCGGTATGTCTTCTTCAACACTTCACAGACATCCGACTCTGGAGCACACTCCCGATCCGGTTCATAAACATGGGTGTAATCTTCGTAATCCTGCTTGCCATTCGGATGTGTGCTGACCCAATATCCACGAATGTCATTCCCCCAAACTTCGACTGTCTTGGTCTTCTGCGTGATAGCGTATTCATGATAATCATATAATCCCCGTTGAAACGAATAGGACATGTCCAGCCCCATCGAACCGGTTATTGTAGACAATGGAACTAGGATCATGCCATGCTCATTCAACACCTTATTCTGTGGTACAGTTACATTTCCTAGCTGAACTGCATATTTTGATTTCGCAGCGGCGGCGGCATCATCAATATTGACACTCCATCCCAGCAAGGCAATAACAAGCAGCACACCAGCAAGAAACTTTCTTTTTAAGTGATGTACAGTCAACTCCAGTCCTCCTTTTTTCGCTTCTCAATTTCAATTGCACACCTACCCATATATTACCACAAAGAATTAATCAGTTGAGAAAGACATTTTGAAGCATTTTCTACATAAAAAAAGCAATGACATGGAACGACAACATCGTCGTTTTCTCTGTCATTGCAAGTTGTTTCTTTCGTCGCATGTCTAATGAACACCGCTAGAGCAACTGCTGCTAAAGACGGTTACAATCCCGACCACACATCCTTTGCGAATTTCCCTTCCGCTTGTAAGCGTTCCAACCAATGCTTCGCCTCCTCCTCATGAACACGGTGCACGTTCTGAAAAGCTTGCCGCACAGTAGCTTCCACATCAGGCGCCATCTTGCTTCCATCTCCGCAGATATACAAGTGGGCTCCCTCATCCAGTAATTCTATGATTTGTTCCGCATGTTGCGCCATAACATGCTGGACATACGTTTTAGCCTCACCTTCTTTACGCGAGAAGGCGGTATGCACGGTCACGATTCCATCCTGCACGAATCTCTCCAGTTCCTCACGATATAAGTAATCTGCTTCATTCCTGCAGCCGTAATAGAGGATCGCTTGTCCAAGCGATTTCCCTTCTTGCTGCAGCGCCTGTCTAGCCTGCAAAAAGCCGCGGAAAGGTGCGACACCGGTTCCAGGTCCAACCATGATGATCGGCGTTGCAGGATCGGCAGGGGGCTGGAACTTGGATTCAGGTGTCCGTACGAACATCAGAATCGAGTCGCCCGCTTCACGCGAAGCCAAATAATTGGAAGCAACTCCACGATATTCTCCCATGCCGCTCCACGCCGGGCCGAGGACGACCCCGACCGTGATGCTCGCCTGCTTCTCCTGAATGCGAGGTGAACTGGATATGGAATAGTATCGAGCCTTAAGCGGAGGCAGCAGTTCTAAAAAACGCTCGAACGGCATCTCGCAAGCTTCGTATTTCTCAAGCAAATCAAGCATGGAAACCCGTTTGCGCAGCACTTCAGCTACATACTTATCCTCGTCTAGAAGCGATTCCAACTCACGTCTATGAGGCGGGCAAGCTGTATAAGACGCCAATTCACGGAGTTGAGCCCGGGTCGCAGCTTCCTGCAATTCTACACTATGACTAAACAAATCGGACAGGCTAACCGGTTGGCCAGTAGGCAGATGAGCCGCACTGCGCCCGCTTGCATTAACGATCAGATGATCGCTGCCGTTCAGCGCGAATCTTTGCAGCACACGATTAACCTGAGAGGTATGATTGCGCGGCAGCACTCCCAAATGATCGCCTTCCTCATAGGTGACTCCATCGGGGAGTGAGATCTCGATATGACGGGTACTGCGCCCGCTTCCTGCCTGCTGCAACTCGCGATTGTTTACAACCTCAGCATGAACCGCTTCATACGAATTGGCAAGTCTGCTGCCTGCATAATCCTTTACGAATTCCACGGTAAGCGTGCTGCGAACTGCTTCGGATTGCTTGCTCAGCTGCAATCCTAGCGCATTCATCATATCTGGCCACAGCTTGGAACGCCAGCTCTCGACATTCAGCTCAAAGTCGCCGCTCGCATCCCCTTCGCCCCGAATCATCAGCAGTTCAGCGCCCTTTTTCTGCATCTGCTCATCAACGAATCGCGGTACATCTTGATAGGTGCTGGCCCAATTATGATCCCCACATCCAAATACGGAATAGCGGACACCTTCCAGCTCGCCATCGTCAAGCTGCTCGAGCCACTCCACGAATGCCTGTGCATTGCTTGGCGGCTTGCCGTTGTAGGAAGAGGTTACAATGAGGAGGGCCCCAGTCTTCGGGAGCTTGCCTACATAGTCGTTAAGTGGAGCGACCTCACTGCGGAATCCCTGGTAGCGTCCCTCATCCGCCAGTTCGCGGGCAATGCCCTCGGCTGTTCCGAGATTGGAGCCGTATAGGACGAGCAGCGGAGTGTCGTGCGCTTCGGCCAATGGAGCTTGTTGTTGAACACTTTCATGCGATTCTGATTCGCCACCCAGCCCTCCTTTTGCAGACAAAGTACCTGCCCCCAGTTGCTTCCGCAGCCGAATGCGAATCCGAAAATCTTCAGGCTTCAGCGTCAGTGCTTCCTTCACCTTCAGCTGATAGTTGGCATGATCGATTATCTCAAAATGCTTGAGCACCATGCCCAAAACGAGCGCAGCCTCTTGCAGCGCGAACTGCTGCCCGATACACGCACGTTGGCCATTGCCGAACGGCTTGTAGGCATGATGAGGAATTTGGCTCGGGTCTTCAAAACGTTCGGGTCGGAAATGCTCTGCATCCTCACCCCATATAGCACGGTCTCGATGAAGCCTCGGTACAAGCACATTCACACTCTCGCCCTTTGCAAGCGGGTATTTGCCAGCCAGCAGTGTATCCTCCTTCGCAAATAGTGAGAAAGCCGGGGCGGTCGGCCATAAGCGAAGTGATTCATTAAGTATCATCCGTATGTATGGCAATTGTCTCACTTGTGCATACGTTGGAACAGGATCTGTCAACACACGATCCACTTCCTCGTAAGCCTTCTGCAAGCATTCGGGATGCTTCAGTAAGTAATAGATTGCGAACGACAGCAGGCCGCTTGTCGTCTCGTGACCCGCGATTAGAAACGTAATAATCTGGTATCGGATATTTTCGTCATCCAATGACTCCCCGGTTGCTGGATCCTTTCCGTTAAGCATATGGCTCAACAAATCCTGACCAGCTTCATCCGGCTTCTGCTTCCGCTCCGCAATGATTTTGTCTACGAGCGAGTACATAAACTGGATGTCATGCCGATACTGCCGCTTCGTGACTACCATGAGCTTATCTTGAATATTGAGGCGCTGAAGCTGATGCATTGCTTCGCTTAACGCACGAACCATGCTTGTAATAAACGGATGGGGCTGATCGCGATAGAAGCTGTTAAATCGATAATTGAATCCACAGAGACCGATCGTATCGAGTGTCAGACGTGTCATGTCTTCAGGCACATCGATACTTTCATCCGGATTCAGCCTCGACCATTTTTGGATAAGCTGCACCGCAATATCAAGCATCATCTCATGGTAACCACGCATAGCCGACTGGCTAAAGCTCGGCAGCAATATATTGTGCGCCTTCTGCCAGTTCGGCTCTTCTGTTTCGCTTGTGAACAGCCCGTCGCCGGTAAATGCTCGCACACTGCGCAAGGGCGCCCATACGTTTTTATCGAAGCGCGACTCGTCGCACGCATCCTTCACCAACTCATGGCCAGAGATAAAAATCTCACTTCTCCCCGGCAAATCAATACGAAATATAGGGCCATATTCCTCAGCCAATTGCACCATGGATTGAACAGGAGCTTCTAGGTTCAGCTGCGGCAAATTCCCCAGCAGACCAAATCTCTTTGGCTGAGGGATAGGGGGTGAATTTGATTCTGACATTGCGGTATCTACTCCTTACTAATAGACATATCAAAGCGTATATACTTTCAGTCTATTATTTGCAATACCGCATCACTTCATCCCACATAGCAAAAGAGCCGCTGCAAAACAATAACGGTTCCCCGAAATTATCTTCACAGAGGCTCTTTTACCTAGAGGCTATAAGTGCAGCTTCGCTTGCTTACCACAGCTCTTCTTTCTTTTTCTTAGGCTGACGCTTTATTTTATTCTGAACAGCAGGCAAATGCTTCATGCTTCGAATCATTGGTCCTTTGCAGAGGGGACAAGATTGCTCACCAGAGGCAAATTCGTCTCTTACCCATGCTTTGCATTCCGGATTTCTGCATTTCAGAATTTTTGTGATAATCAATTTCGGTTTGTCGTCTTGACTAGTTGTCACTTTCCAGTACATCCCTTTCCAATCAGCATTCATTTACCATTAGGCCGATAAAATATATCATTACTTAGCGTCACCTGTCAAAGCAAAATGTATGCTGATCCGACTATAGAAAAGAGACATCTCACGTGAGATGTCTCTGACATTCTTTATTTACAATTATTCCCGCTCGAACAAGGCAGCACCAGCAATTCCTGGCTTCGTCATTTCATGTGCATCCAGAATCGTATCCAGCTCTTCTTCCGTCAATACATTGTAGAGCAGGCACAACTCTCGAACGGATTTGCCGTTCTCCGTTGCTTCCCGTGCAATACGGGCTGACACTTCATAACCAAGGTGTGGGCTGAGTGCAGTGATAATCCCTACACTGTTCTCCACATAATCACGGCAGCGTTCCTCATTCGCTTCAATTCCTTCTAAGCAATGGGTTCGGAATACAGTGAACACATTTTGCATCATACTAAGCGATTGCAACAGGTTGAATACAAGTACTGGCTCCATGACGTTCAATTCAAGCTGACCCGCTTCCGAGGCAAGACAGATCGTATGATCATTGCCAATAACTTGGAAAGCTACTTGATTGACAATTTCGCACATAACCGGATTCACCTTGCCCGGCATGATGGATGAACCTGGCTGGCGTGCCGGCAGTCGAATTTCACCAAAGCCAGCTCGTGGACCTGAAGCAAGCAAACGCAAGTCATTAGCCATCTTAGACATATTCATCATACATACCTTGAGCGCAGCAGATACTTCCGTATACGCATCCGTATTCTGCGTTGCATCAACAAGATGCTCCGCATGTACGAGCGGCAATTGACTGATCTCAGCAAGCAGTTCAACAACACGCTGAATATATCGTGGATCTGCATTCAAGCCAGTTCCTACAGCCGTTGCGCCCATATTCACTTCATATAAATGCTGCTTCGATTGTTCAATACGGTGCATATCTCTCGCAAGAACACGACTGTATGCTTCGAAGGACTGTCCCAAGCGAATCGGAACCGCATCCTGAAGATGTGTGCGCCCCATCTTAATGACATGATCGAATTGCTTCGCCTTGCTGCAGAATGCGCTGTGAAGCTCCTTCATAACAATGAGCAGCTTATCTACGAGCGTTAAGACAGAAATATGAATTGCAGTAGGAAATGCATCGTTCGTCGATTGTGAACGATTGACGTGATTGTTCGGGCTTAGGCTTGCATAGTCGCCCTTCGCTTTGCCAAGCAATTCAAGCGCTCGGTTCGCAATAACTTCGTTCGCATTCATATTCATCGACGTGCCTGCCCCGCCTTGAATCGGGTCAACGATGAATTGGTCATGCCACTGACCGCCAATAATCTCATCAGCGGCTTGTACGATCGCATTGCAAGTGTCTGTTTGAAGCTGCTTCACCTCCATGTTGGCAAGGGCGGCAGCCTTCTTGACGATAGCCAAGCCACGAATCAATTCCTTGTTCATCCGCGTGCCCGATATTGGAAAGTTCTCTACGGCACGAAGTGTTTGAATGCCATAGTAGGCTTCGGCTGGTACTTCTTTTTCCCCTAAAAAGTCTTTTTCGATACGAGTCGGGTTCATAATCATTGGATTCCCTTTCCTTCTCTCATGAGTAGTAGGTTCATGTATAAGGCAGAAAAAGCAACGCTCGATTTGATTGTAATACTGTTTCCATAAATGTTCAATTTCTCATTTGAAAAATCATTATATTTCATTTTTTAAAGAATCGAATTATAAT
>NZ_JMDX01000182.1:0-12280 GCF_000935845.1 Paenibacillus sp. E194 | reverse complement strand
ATATTCCCTCGGCTCTTCTGTCGTCTACAGATAAACAGGTTCAGCTTACGAGTACTAACCAACCCACCAACCCTACGAAATCAATACCTTACATACGCATAATCAATGAAGTGAAGCAGATGATGCGATTCTCTTTTTCACAACTCACATCGATACAACGCCCTACATATGTTCCGGCGCTTCAACGCCAAGCAGGTTCAGCCCCGCTTCAAGCACTTGTGCCACGGCTGCGACGATACGCAATTTGTGGCGACGCTCGATCTCATTCTCTACGAGAATCTGCTCCTGATGGTAATAACGGTTGAACTGCTTGGCTGCATCAAGCAAATACCGAGCGAAGATGGACGGCTCATTGCTGGCCACCGCCATCTGAAGAGCTCGCTCATACTTGCTGAGAGACTTCAAGCAGACCCATGCTTCTTGACTTACTCCTCCTGCCGCAGTTGATTTCATGCTCGATTGTTCACCTGCGCTCTCGGCTGCATCCTTGCCAAGCGTCGCGGAATCCGCTGGACAATCAGAGTATGACGTCCATCCCCCTTTGACGAGCAAGCTCTTCGCTCTGACGAGTGTGAACTGTACATAAGGGCCGGTTTCGCCCTCATAGCGCAGCGCATCCTCCAAGTTGAAGTCAACAGACAACATACGACTGCTCTTCAGGTCACCGAAGATGATCGCACCAATCCCAACCTTCGATGCCACCTTGCCTTTCTCTTGCAGAGATGGATTCTTGTCTTCGATAATTTGCAGCGCGCGATTCTCTGCCTCATTCAATACCTCATCAAGGAAGATAACCTTGCCCTTGCGCGTAGACATCTTCTTCCCTTCAAATGTCATCAAGCCGAATGGGACATGAGTACATTCCTGTGCCCACTCATATCCCATCTTGCCAAGCACGGCGAATACCTGCTGAAAGTGCAGCTGCTGCTCCGCGCCAACTACATATATCAGCTTGTCAGCCTTCATGACTTCCTTACGATAGATCGCCGTTGCCAAATCACGTGTCGGGTAAATCGTTGTTCCGTTTGATTTCAATATCAAGCATGGCGGCATGCCCTCATCATCCAAACGAACGACCATAGCCCCATCACTTTCTTCGAGCAATTGAAGCTGCTGCAAATGAGCGACGACCGCATCCATCTTGTCATTGTAGAAGCTCTCGCCAAGAAAGTGATCGAAGTGAACGCCGAGTCGTTCGTACATGCGATTGAATTCAACCATACTTGCGTTAACGAAATACGTCCACAGCCGTACAGTCTCTGCATCGCCCGCCTCAAGCTTGCGGAACCATTCGCGCGCCTCGTCTTCCAGTCCCGGCTGCTGAGCCGCCTCCTCGTGGAATCTTACATACAGCTTCAAGCTCTCACGAATTGGATCTTGGCGCAGCGTGTCATCATCCCCCCACAGCTTATAAGCCGTAATCAGCTTGCCGAATTGGGTACCCCAATCCCCAAGGTGATTCACCTTCAACACCTCGTATCCTGCTGCTTCGTACAGGTGAGCGAGCGCATTTCCAATCATCGTAGAACGCAGATGACCGACACTGAACGGCTTCGCAATATTCGGGGACGACATATCAATAACGACACGCTGCCCCTCTCCGATCGACAGTCTGCCGAATAACGGCTCCTGCATGCGGGTAAGACAAGCCTCGCCATAGTAATCCTGATCAAAACATACATTCACATATCCGCCAGAGGCTTCCGCTCGCATCCGAATGTTATTGCTCTCTTGATTAATGCGTTCAGCAAGTTCCACCGCAATTTGCTGCGGAGAACGTCTCCACTGCTTCGCCAGTGTAAAGCAAGGGAACGCCAAGTCGCCGAGCTCGCTCTGCGGAGGTACTTCCAAGGCACGTTCGATGTCTGCCCTGTTCATGTTCAAAATAGGTTCTAGTACTTGCGCGGCAATTTCTTTTAGCATAAGTTCGTTCTCCTCCTGTTGTTGGTTACGATTCGCAACACGTTAAAAAGCCCCCGTCTACTAAGAGACGGAGGCTTGAATCCCCGTGGTACCACTCTACTTGACCCTACCCGGAAGCTTGTTGCTCCGAAAAGAGTCCACTCGATAAATAACGGCTGTCGCCGGGCTCCCCTACGTCCCATATGAGGCAGTTCACAGAGCCAACTCCCGGGTCCGCTTCCTCTTCATTCCGTATCGGCTTCCACCATCCCGATTCGCTGCAGCACGGATTGTGCAGAGTACTCTCCCGTTCATCGTTGTTGCGTCGATTTTCATTTTACACATTATATCCAGAACAATTAGGAAAAATCAACCTATCACATGCATCATTTTAGAAAAAATATATTCCTTACTATGCCATCCGAGTACATAACGTCATGACCAGTTGTGATTCACATCGAATACAAGTCTCATTCCGCTACCATCCGTCCAGCTTCGATTACCGCATTGTATACTTGCGATCCTCGGTTCCATTCAATTCGACCACAATATCTAGATAAGATTGCTCAATAAATTGGCACACAACCGGATAGATTTGGGGCTTGCCTGTTATATACCGGCGATCTGGCGTTCCATGATCACGTATTAACAATTCACTGATCACTCTCGCACTTCCAACACCAGTCTCCACATATTGCTTCACGGCCGCCTGTTCAGCAGCAGTAAGCCCATTCCCAGCATTACTAACTTCTTGAACCACAGCAGCAGGCTCGGGCTCCGTCCACGACCATAAGTCGAACTCCTCTAGAATCGGAGCAGGTGCAGGATCAGGAGCTGCGCTAGGCTCGCTTGTCTTCGGCGAAGGTGAAGCATTTCTCACCACAGGCTTGCGTCGCAGCATATTGATCTGCTTGTCCAACAAGGGCAGTCCAAGCGACAATTGCTGTTGTAGATGTTCAGGCAAATCTGCCACAGAATAGGCATCTGGAGCAGGTCGCCAATCGTTGGCTATTTTCAACAAAATCTCATCAAGCTCATAATCAATGGCCTCGAATCCCTTCTTAATCGTCGCCACGATTGCAGCATCAATCCCTAAGTGCTCCTTCAAGTGCTCAATGCCGAATTTTTTGATCTCGCCTGTTTTCCGGTTTTTCACCTCATGCTGATATCGAAGAGAACGGCCGCATTCGCATCTTAGCTCTGGACTTATCGTCCCCGCATCTTTATACCCCGTATAAATCCAATCATCTAACAGCGCCTCGATGTCCTCTGGTGCCGCATGATCTGGAACATGATGCCCCTTCTCCTTCGCCATCGCATTGGCGAACGCCGTACGGCGAGAGCGAACGAGATAGTTATTCAGGAACTCACGTTGGTTGTCATTGAGCTGCGATAACATCTCATCCCGTTCCTGGATAGTTAATATCATATCTTCTCCTCCTCGCGCTTTGCTCCATTACTGTCTATTGTACAGGAAGTACAGCATGGAAGTGAAGGCATGCCTTACATGAAGAAGCCGCCCTCGCGCAGGCAGTCAATCACTCCCCCGCTGGGCGGCAACCTATTGTAGGCACATCGATAAGAACGGCGATCCCTAAGAAGCGAAGCTAAATGAAGAATATTTATTCTTAATCAATGGCATTTTACGATCGGATCTGGACTTGCCATTATGAAGCATCAATTCGTTCCTGCGGCGCTTGAAAGCATTTCTTGCATACCTTAATCTGTACGCCATTCCCTCTTGTCCGATTATACAGCAGCTTAATGCGAGTGCTGGCGCAGACCGGACATGTACCTCGGCCACGTGAAGGCAGATTCCATAATGATTTACCGCGTTTGTTCTTCGCCATTCTATCCCCTCATTTCCTGTCAATTCATTCGTTCTCCTACCCTTATGTATGAATGAGGGGAAATATGACTGTATGATTCAGCTTCAGCATTACTATTAAATCCCAATAACTCACAATACATGATAAACACATTCCTTCACCGCTTTCGCTTCAACTCATGGTATGATGGAGATAAGTACTTCGGTATGAACATGAAAGAAGAAAAGGAGAATGATTATGGCAATTCGCATTCTTACCGACAGCGCTGTTGACCTCCCTCAATCTGTCATTGACGAGTTGGGGATTACTGTCATGCCGCTAATCGTTACTATAGACAATGAACAATATGAGGACGGAGTAACAATTACGCCGAAAGCCATGCTCGATGGCATGCGCGAAGGCAATGTATATAAGACTTCTCAACTCTCGATGGAGGTATTGCAGACAACCTTCCAATCGATTGCCGAAGCGAACGATGAAGCTATCTATATTGCGTTCTCGTCTGAACTATCAGGAACGTATGCCTCTTCCCGCATTATGCATGATATGGTACAAGATGACTTCCCGTCCTTCACTTGCAGTATTATCGATTCCAAATGCGCTTCACTCGGGTTTGGCCTTGTTGTTAGACAGGCTGCGCTCTGGGCGCGTGAGGGATTGCCTAGGGAAGAGATTATCACACGCACACAATCCCTTGCCCGGCAAATGGAGCATGTGTTCACGGTCGATGACCTGCAATATTTGTATCGCGGCGGACGTGTCAGCAAGTCATCAGCCATCATTGGCGGACTGCTCAATATTAAGCCCGTGCTTCATGTTGAGGATGGAAAACTCATTCCAGTCGATAAAGTAAGAGGCAGAAAGAAATCCATTCAGCGTCTTGTCGAACTGATGGAGGAGCGAGCGAATCTCGATGATAAGCAGCAGGTCATCGGCATCGCCCATGGTGATGACGCAGAAGCGATGGAGCAGTTGAAGTCGATGATTACTGAACGCTTCGGGATGACGAACTTCCTGATTAGTTCCATTGGTTGCGCAGTTGGCGCTCATTCAGGCCCAGGAACATTAGCGCTCTTCTTCCCGAATAAATCCTATTCCGCATAAAAGTTTCAACATGGCTGCCCTGGAATTGAAGATGCAGGAGACGAATCCACTCGCTCCTTGAACAGTAAGATGCCCGCACAATCGGCGCTAACCGATCGTGCGGGCATCTGCTTCTTATGTCAGCTTCTGGACTATTGTTACGTCCATTTCGCCAATTGGCCCTCTATCGTATCCAATGTAACCTTGGATTTCTGGAATAATGTAGATGGCACGCTCGCATTATATTTCACGATTTTCTGATTCACATCGGACATCGCGGCCGCTACGTTGGTTTGGGGCTGATCCTTGCTCAGCTTCATAATACGCTGCAGTTCATCTCTAATCTCATGCTGAAGCGCAAGCCAGGAAGGAACAACATTCGCGTTGTGCAGCACCCCGTTCAACGGGTCTCCACCTCGCACCTCTAGCGGCTTGCCCTTGCCAGGCAAATCATCCAATCCACCCTTCTTCTCATATTGAGTAAAGACATCATCCAACCAATTGCTCATCATTCGTTCAGTTGCAATTGTTTGCGGTGCATCCTCTGCGATTTCCGATTTAATCGGCTTAACCTCTGCTGACTGCTTGCTTTCCTTTCGGAACCAACCCATTTCGATCCCCCCAATCACATGAATAACATAATTATCCATTCCGTTTCACAATTTTGTCTAGTATGCACCATCCTTTAAATGTGACAATTTCGTGCGAGATACATTGTGCACCCAATTCCGGCATAGCAAAAAACCCATTGGAATTCATCCAATGGGCCGTCACTATTGGTTATTGTCAGACTAGCTTGTTAAGAGCCTAAGAGGCTACTGAATGTTCGGTTTCTTCCTCGCTCTGCGTTCCATCAGATTGCTGCTTCGTACCGTTGAACAGCAGGTTCATTACCAGCGCGGTAAAGGTTCCTGCTACGATTCCGTTATCCGTTAAGATTCGAACTGTTGACGGCAGGCTCGCGAACAATTGAGGCACTACCGTTACACCAAGTCCCATCCCTACCGAGCAGGCAATAATGAGCAGGTTCTCGTGACGATTCATATCAACTTGAGAGCCGAGCATCCGCAGACCGCTCGACACAACCATACCGAACATGGCAACCATGGCGCCGCCGAGCACTGAACTCGGAATTAAAGTCGTTAATGCGGCAATTTTCGGTACTAGTCCAAGCAGCATCAGCAATCCACCCGCGACCACGATCACATCACGTGTTTTCACACGGCTCATTTGTATAAGCCCGACATTTTGGGAATATGTCGTATACGGGAATGCATTGAAGATACCGCCAATCGTTATGGCTAGACCCTCTGCCCGATAGCCGCGTGCCAGATCCTTCGAATCCACGTCCCGGTCTATAATTTTGCCTAGAGCCATGAACACGCCTGTGGATTCAGCAATGCCGACCATTGCTACAATAATCATAGTCAGGATAGCCGTCATATTAAATTTCGGAACGCCGAAATAAAAAGGCTGTACTGCATGGAACCAGGATGCCTCCGCTACGGGAGTGAAATCAACCTGACCCATGAGAGCTGCGATCGTTGTGCCGATGACAAGCCCTAATAAGATCGATACCGCACGGATAAATCCGGCGGACAGCTTGTTCATAATAACGATAAATATGAGTACACCGAAGCCAAGCAGCAAGTTCGTTGGACTGCCGAAGTCCGGATTGCCTTGGCCTCCTCCTAAATCCGTGAATGCAACAGGAATTAGCGTTACACCGATAATCGTTACAACAGAGCCCGTTACGACAGGCGGAAATAGACGAATTAACTTGCCGAATAAGCCCCCGAACAAGATGACGAATATACCCATCGCAATGATGGCTCCGTAAATATACGAAATGCCAAAATCCTTCCCGATTGCGATCATGGGCGTAACGGCTTGGAATGCACAGCCTAACACGACAGGCATTCCGATGCCGAACCACCGATTCGCAAACACTTGCAGCAGCGTGGCGATCCCACACATAAATAAATCAATGGCAACCAAGTACGTAATTTGCTCTTGATTGAATCCTAAATTGCCGCCCACGATGAGCGGAACGATAACCGCTCCGGCATACATAGCGAGCACATGCTGCAAGCCAAGCGAGAAGGTTTGCAGCGGATGCCGATTTTTCACAAAGATACGGTTATCGAAGCGGCTCATTGCTGCACCGCTTCCGATGTCGTTTCCGCAGCTTCATTCACGAATGTTACACCCTCATTTGACAGAGAAGCAATACGAGCTAAGGATTCAACACGGTATCCTGCATCGAGCAGCATTTGGCGTCCCGGTTGGAACGACTTCTCAATAACGATGCCAAAACCAGCTACACTAGCTCCTACCTGTTCCACAATGCGAGCCAGGCCAGAAGCCGCTTCACCATTTGCAAGGAAATCATCTATGATCAGTACACGATCATCAGCGGACAAGAAGCGCTTCGACACCGTCACCTCATTCGTCTCTTGCTTCGTGAAGGAATATACCTTCTCCACAATAATGTCTTCGCGCAGTGTCAATGACTTCTGCTTGCGAGCGAAGATGAGCGGTACATTTAACTCCAGTGCTGTCATCAAACCTGGGGCGATCCCGGAAGATTCAATAGTAAGTACCTTCGTAATACGTTCACCTGCATAACGACGCACGAATTCTTGACCAACTGCTTGCATAAGCGCTGGATCCATCTGATGATTAAGGAACGAGTCCACCTTCAATACATTGTTGCCGAGCACTAATCCCTCTTGAGTAATCTTATCCTGAAGCTGTTTCATGTCCAGTTCCCCTTTCGACGTGTGCAGTTGAACGTCTCTCTTCTCTAATACGACAACAACCCGATTCCAATCCCCTCCGCTGCAGGAAGGTGATTGGAATCGGGTTGTACGATACCTGAATGCTGGTTAGTGCTTGTACGATTCGAAATCGTCAGCCTAACGAACATGCAAGCTATCGACTGTGAACCTCGTTTCCCAGCAGAATCACTGAAAGAAACGGCCGCGCCGCAGTATTACGGAATACGGACGTATTCACCCAAATCCACGACATAATGTGCGGCACGCTGGTTCCCCGTAGTCCAATCATTCCGGTGATTGGGTAGAAACATGCAGGCCAATTCCTGCACCTATACGAGAAGACGCTGCTTTATGATTGTAGCGGTAAGTATACCTCATTTTTTTACTGAAAGGAAGTAACAATTTCTGAAAATAACTGTTCCTATCTTCTTAATCGAATAATGTCAGCTGCTCAGCCGGCAGCGGCGGATCATCCAGTCCCAGCATGCGCTTGAACTGCTTCCCATTGTGCGCTGCATCGCCTCCCGAATTATTGTTGAAGATCATCCAGCAACGATTCGTGTTCATCAAGAGGGATCGGATATGCCCCTTCCACTCTGTAAGCTCTTGCTCATCATAACGGTACAAATAACGAACATCTCGCCAATTCGGCTGACCGCTTGCATTCCAGCCAGAATCATTGCGGCCGTGCATCCGAATCATGGTAGCCTCCGCCTTTGTCGGTACAAGCACAGTGGGCACACTTCCTTCACCTGCCTGTGGTTCATCGCAAATACTATGAATCCAGCCTTCCTCGCGCATAAATGCAAGCGTCCGCTCACGCACTGGTTCCACAAACCAGCTCTGATGTCTGAATTCAAGAGCAACGGGCAAGCCCTCCATCCATTCCCGAGTACGCCGTAAGATGTCTACATTTCTGCGGTCGCAATGGAACCAGGGAGGATACTGAAACAGCACTGTTCTAAGCTTGCCCGCTTCTTGAAGCGCCTCGACGGATTGACGGAACACGTGAAACATCTCCTTCGTACTCGTATAAGGATGCTTACCGCGAGAATGCCCTGTCATCCCCTGATACGCCTTAACGATAAATCCGAAGTTCTCAGGTGTCTGTTCGCACCAACCCAGCATTCGCTCAGGAGAAGGAATAGCATAGAAAGAGCTGTCCAATTCCACGATGGAAAAATGCCGTGCATATTCACTTAACTTCTCAGCAGCTCTTGTCCCCGGCCCATACAACGCATCCTGATCCCCCCAGCCCGCTAGACCAACTTCAATCTGATGATGCTCCATCCCCGACTCCTTTCACACCTTTCAATTGCTCTTATGTACACGCCTTATTCATGTCTTCTTCATAATCCATCGAAACAACAAACAATATTGCCTTGCTCAGTCCTTACTCATTATCATATCTATCATTTTTCGTTCCGCAACCTATGTAATTTACGCCCCTTCGTATCAAACCAACCTTTTTCTGAAAAATATACTCATAACAAGATAACAAATGTGCACGCTATAAGTGAGATAAGCGGTCTCCTCATTCAACATCTTGATTGTTGAATCGTTGCTTCAATAAAGATAATTATGCTACTATATATTTGTTAGCAAAAGCTAGAAATAGAATATTATACCCTATATGCGTATATGCCTTGAAAGGATGACCAAATACGATGACTACATCAATGAATGCTAGCGAAACTATGCTGTCGCGCCACTCTGTACGTAAATATGTTCCACATACACCAATTGCCTCTTCCGAATTGAACGAGATCTTGGAGCTTGCCGGATCCGCACCATCTGCTTGGAACTTGCAGCATTGGCGCTTCCTCGTCTTCCAACAGGAAGATACAAAGCAGAAGCTTCTGCCCATCGCCTACAATCAGCAGCAGGTTGTTGACTGCTCGGCTGTAATTGCCGTGCTTGGCGACACACAAGCGAACTTGATGGCGTCAGAATTGTATGGCGAGCAGCTGCAAGCAGGCAACATCTCACAGCAAGTGCATGATACACTGGTAGGCAACATTAACCGCGCCTATGCATCTTCCGAGCAGGTTGGCACCGAAGCAGCGATCCTCAACAGCTCACTTGCTGCCATGCAATTGATGCTTGCTGCCAAAGCAAAAGGCTGGGACACATGCTCAATGGGTGGCTTTAGCAAAGAGCAGTTCGTTACGGAATTCAACATCCCGTCCCGCTATGTGCCGGTGATGCTTATTACACTTGGCAAAGCAGCTGCACCTGCGCATGCAACAAGCCGCTTGCCATTGGAGCGTACGGTGTTCCATGAATCATTCCCAGCGAATCAATAAGATATGATCCTTATTTTTTGAGCACAATGAAATACAAAAGCGCCCATCCCATGGATGTGGCGCTTTTCTTTGTTGCTTAGGATTAGCTCGGATTCCAGCGCATCTTCACTTCCAGCTCGCAGCATCGTCCCGCCGCAGGATCCGTATTGAAAATGATTTGGATACCATCTGGCGTAAATTTTACATCCAACCTCGACTGTACCCCGATCTCGCGTATAAGCCGTATCACCTCAGTCTTGTTGCCCCGCTGCGCTGCATCCATAACGGCAGTCGCCAGAGAATGCGAGCTCCTCAGTCGATCAAGCACACGTACCGCCTGCTCCGCTAGGGAATAGGTACTGGCTGCTGAGGTTACAAATATGCTCGAATCCATAGGCGGATAGGTTTCTGGAATGCGATCCCGCTTACCCGATACCGGTCGGACAGAAGGCACTCGTATGATGAATTGCAATGATCCTACCCGACACGTAATCCCCGGTTCATTAGACGACATCTTACACATCCCTCGTTTCTAAGTAGTCCGTACGAAGAAGGTACTATGTCAGCCTATGTAAGAGGAGCACATTTCGTGTTCTTCATTGCGGCTTAGCGGCGTGCTAAAAAATGCTCCAATCGTATCGTTCGGACAAAGCGCCCAGCAGATGTACCCCTGCGACGCTATTACCTTTCTTATTCAGGGAAGGCCCAACGACACCGATTCCCATCTTGCCAGGAATGACTGCAAGAATACCGCCAGACACACCGCTCTTGGCCGGGATGCCCACGTGAATCGCGAATTCTCCCGAGGCATTGTACATGCCGCACGTCACCATAAACGAATTCGCAATCTGCACATAATGCTTCGGAATGTAGCAGCGTCCCGTCTGTGGATTGCAACCGCCATTTGCCAATACAAGAGCCATACGCGCAAGGTGATCGGTATTTACCTCAATTGCGCATTGGCGGAAATACACCTCCAGCGTATCCTCTACATCCGCTTCAAGTACACCATTATCCTTCAAGAAATAAGCCAATGAACGATTCCGATGTGCCGTATCCTTCTCGGATTGGTAAACTTCCTCATTCCACGTGATGGTAGGGTCATCCGCCAATTCTCGAATGAATTCAAGCATGCGCATTGATTTTTCCTTAGGCGTTCCCCCCTCAATTAACGAGGCGATAGCGATCGCGCCTGCATTGATAAAGGGATTGAACGGCTTCCCGGGGTCAACGAGCTCAAGCTTCAAGATCGAGTTGAAATCATCACCAGTAGGCTCCATTCCTACCTTATTAAATACAACTGCCTCGCCGCTATCGAGCAAGGCCAAGAGCAGCGAGAAGACTTTGGATATGCTTTGCATTGTAAACTTGAACTTGCAATCGCCTGCATGCACCTGTTCACCTTGAATACCGAACAAGGATATGCACAGCCCATCCTTCGGGGCATTTGCAAGCCCCGGTATATATGAAGCGACCTCTCCATCCTGTGATATTGTCCGGCTCTCCTCTACCCAATGAGGGAGCTCTCTTCTAAGTTGCTGCCAATAGGTCGTCATACGTAATGTACACCTTTCCTTCCTTCAACCAACATTGCGATGAACATATCAGCATCTCGCTGATGATATATATATGGTTATATCTATCGTTTCTTGGTTAGCGGGTTCACATGCGTCAGATGTTATGCTGTCCAGCCTGTACTCTATTCCTCACCCTGAGACTCCGTAACACGCGAAACCTTATTCACAATCTGCGATTCATACTGGGCGAACGCAGGTACAACAGCCCATCCCCGCTCCTCCATCATCATTTGCAGCCGCAGCTTCCGTTCATTCAGCTGCCTGCGTGTGTCACCAATCTTCTGTTCATCTTCTGGAGTGCAGGCAGCAAGAAGCTGTTCCAAGCGAACGACTTCGCGTCCTACATGCAGCTCTTCCGGCAACAGGCCAGCATTCTGCATCATCAAATAAGCTGGTCTCAATTCCTCAGGAACATGCGACAAGTCTTTGAGCACCAGAGGCATCCCCTTGCCTGGCAGCTCATCGAATCCACCTTCATTCATTGCCTCTTGAATCTTCTGCTCTGCCATCCATCCGATAATATCCATGATTGCACACCTCGCTATTCGACTACATCTAATGTAGACATACCCTGTAATAGGATACCACTAATCACCCCAGAATTTTAACTGGAAAATAATCGAGTAGGAGGCTACACATTAGTTGAGTAGCCGACCTCTCACACCACCGTACGTACCGTTCGGTATACGGCGGTTCAACCGCTTAAGTGCAATTGACGAAGGCGCTCGTACTGAGCAGGGAAGTCATAATATCCTGCCTGTGCGAGCCTTTCGTTTGTTACAGAGCGATTCAGTACTGCGCTTCCGGCTATCCGCCAGTAGCTC
>NZ_JMDX01000181.1:0-12307 GCF_000935845.1 Paenibacillus sp. E194 | reverse complement strand
CCGTGTTTGTACACCATGTTCGCCCTAGACAATACGGACATGATGGTTGATTCACTCGGCGAGCTTTCATATGAAGCCATATCCGCTGGAATACACAATATCGAAGTTCGATGTGAGCTTGGATGTGAAGGCAGATGAGCGCGGGCTGGATTGCAGCTTCGAGTATGCGACTTCCTTGTTCAAATCAGAGACGATCTACCGCATGGCAGAGCATTTCAGCCAATTGTTGAAGGACATCGTCACCCACCCGGATGCGCAACTGGGCGAACTAGATATGCTTACTGTGCACGAAAGCGATGAGATCCTGCAAGTATTCAATCCATCACATTCATTGAACGCTCCTGATGGAACGATTCATCGATTGTTCGAAGAACAGGCAGAACGGACACCGGAGCAACCAGCAGTCGTGTTCGGGAATGAGCGCATGACTTACCGCGAGTTGAATGAACGAGCGAATAAGCTTGCGAGAACATTGCGGGCAGAAGGTGTGAAGCCAGATGACTTAATTGGCGTTATGGCCGATCGCTCGATTGATATGGTCGTGGCAGTTATGGCCGTCTTGAAGTCAGGCGGAGCTTATGTCCCGATTGATCCGGAATATCCAGAGGATCGCATTCGCTACATGCTGGAAGATGCGAAGGCAAGAATACTTCTGACGCAGTGTCATTTACAAGATAAAGTGTCCTTCGAGGGAACGTGGGTGCTGTTGGAAGACGAAGCTTCCTATCATGAGGACGATACGAACCTGGAGCCGATCTGCGAACCTGACCATCTCTGTTATGTCATCTATACATCAGGTACAACCGGCAATCCGAAGGGAGTCATGATCGAGCATCGTCAGCTCGCTGCGATGGCAGAGGCTTGGAAGGCCGAATATGAATTGCATAAGCCGGGAATTCGCTGGCTGCAATGGGCGAGCTTCTCGTTCGACGTATTCTCAGGTGATCTCGCTCGCACACTGCTGCATGGAGGAGAGCTTGTACTCTGCCCGAGTGACACAAGAGCGAACCCGGGTGCACTAGCTGAGCTTCTTCGCAGCAGCGGTATTCAGATGTTCGAATCGACGCCTGCCCTCGTCATTCCGCTTATGGAGCATGTGTATGAGCATCGCGTGGACATCGACAGCCTTAGAATGTTAATTATTGGATCCGACCTGTGTCCTGCAGATGAATTCCGCAAGCTGCTCGATCGCTTCGGTTCACACCTGCGCATCATTAACAGCTATGGCGTCACTGAAGCTTGCGTTGACTCGAGCTATTATGAGCCGATTTCATCAGATCCAGTGCGCTCTGTGCCAATCGGTAAGCCGCTTCCTTACGTATCGATGTACATTCTCGGTGAGAACTTGTCGCTTCAGCCTGTTGGTCTGGCTGGAGAGCTGTATATCGCAGGTGCCGGAGTCGGACGCGGATACTGGAATAGGCCAGAAATGACAGCAGACAAATTCGTGCTCGATCCGTTCGCTGACGGACAACGCATGTATCGTACAGGGGATTTGGCGAAATGGAAGCCTGACGGCAACATTGAATTAATTGGGCGGACAGATCATCAGGTGAAAATTCGCGGCTACCGCATCGAAATCGGAGAGGTCGAATCGAAGCTGCAGCAAACGCTGGATATCCGCGAAGCAGCCGTCGTCGCGAAGGAAGATGGAAGCGGACGGAAGGTACTGTGTGCTTATTACACATCCGATCGTGAGCTGACGGCAGGTGAATGGAGATCTGCATTGGCGAAGGAGCTGCCGGCCTACATGATACCGTCACACTTTATGAGGCTTGAGCGGATGCCGCTTACGCCGAACGGCAAGCTGGATCGCAAGGGACTTCCAGCACCGGAAGGCTCTGCGTATACGGGGACGGAGTATGAAGCTCCACGCACGGATGCAGAGATTGCGTTGGCTGCCGCATGGCAGAGTGTCTTGCATGTGGAGCGGGTTGGAACGAATGATCATTTCTTCGAATTGGGTGGAGACTCGATCAAATCGATTCAAGTGTCATCGCGTCTGCATCAGGCTGGATACAAGTTGGAAATACGCGACCTGTTCAAATACCCGACGATAGCGCAATTGAGTCTACAGCTTCAGCCGATTGGCAGGATAGCTGATCAAGGCGAGGTGTCTGGCGAGGTCGAGCTTACTCCGATCCAACGCTGGTATTTCGGACTGGATCTAGATGACATGCATCATTATAACCAGTCGTTCTTGCTGTACCGGCAGGGCGGATTTAATGAAGAGGCTCTGCGCAAGACTTTACGAACCATCGTGGAGCATCATGATGCGCTGCGAATGGTATTCCGTAAATCAGACGCTGGCGTTACGGCTTGGAACCGGGCAATCGAGGAGGGTGAGCTGTTCGACTTCCTTGCCTTCGATATCGCAAACAGTGGAGATGCAGAACAGGTTATCGAAGCGAAAGCGAACGACATACAGGCTAGCATCGATTTGCAGGGCGGGCCGCTTGTGAAGGCTGGATTGTTCCGCTGCGAGCAAGGCCATCATCTGCTCATCGCGATCCACCATGCTGTCATAGACGGCGTGTCATGGCGCATCCTGCTGGAGGATATATCGGCAGGCTACGAGCAAGCATGCAAGGGTGACGACATCCGCTTGCCTTCGAAGACGGATTCTTATGCTGCGTGGTCACGGAGTTTGGTCGAATATGCTTCACTCACGGATTTGGGTCATGAGCGCAGCTATTGGAGACACGTCTTGAACGCAGGAGCGAATCCGCTGCCGAAGGACTTTGACACAGAATCAAGTCTGCAGCAGGACAGTAATTCCGTAACAGTAGCTTGGAATCAACAGGATACGGAGCATTTACTGAAGCGGGTGCACCGGGCCTATAACACCGATATGAATGAGATCTTGCTGGCCGCTCTCGCGATTGCCATACAGAAATGGAGTGGGCACAATCAAATTCTCGTCAACCTCGAGGGTCATGGGCGTGAGCCAATCGCAGGCGATCTGGATATTTCACGGACAGTCGGCTGGTTCACGAGCGAATATCCGGTTCTGCTGCAAGCGGAGCGAGATCGAGGTTTGGCGTACCACATCAAGAGAGCGAAGGAAGAATTGCGGCAGATTCCGAACAAGGGAATCGGTTACGGCATATGCCGCTACTTGTCTGAGCCGCAAGATAGCTTGGAATGGGGAGCTGCCCCAGAGATTAGCTTCAACTACTTGGGACAATTCGATCAAGACTCGATGGGAAGCGGCATTATGTTGTCTCCATATTCGAAGGGTTCCGATGGAAGTGCCTTGCATACACGTCAATATGTCCTCGACATCAATGGCGCAATAACGAACGGCATATTGACCTTGGATATGAGCTACAGCGAGAAAGAGTACCGCAAGGAGACGATGGAACTGCTGGCAGGCCATTTCCACGAAAGTCTGCTCGAGATCATCGACCACTGTGTCTCACGTGAGCAGACAGAATTGACGCCGAGTGATCTGCTGCTGCAAGGACTGAGTATCGAACAGCTGGAGCAGATTGCTGAAGAGACGCAAGAGCTTGGCATCATCGAAAATATGTACATGCTAACCCCGATGCAGAAGGGAATGTGGTTCCATAACGCTCTCGATGGTCAAGAAGGCGCATCGGGTGCTTATTTCGAACAAACCCGATTTACGCTGCGAGGCGAGTTGGATCCTAACCTGTTTGCCCAGAGCTTGCACGAACTGGCTGCCCGGCATTCCGTGCTGCGGACGAACTTCTGCAGCTTGGACGGGGAACCGGTACAGGTGGTGTTCCAGGAAGGACGAATTACATTCACGTACGAGGATCTAAGCCAATTGCCAGCTGATGAGCAAGCAGCAGTGATGGAAAGTGTTGTCGCGAGCGACAAGCTGCGAGGGTTCGATCTGGAACGCGATCCTCTTGTTCGCGTCACATTGATGCGTACGGAGGCATCTAGCTGCCATGTACTATGGAGTTCCCATCATATTCTGATGGATGGCTGGTGCTTGCCGCAGTTGACGGACGAGTTGTTCCGCATATACTCAGCCGTCACGAATCATAATGCTGGAACTACTGAAGCTACTGGAACTGTCGGAACATTAGTGGCCTTCGGAGCTGCTGGATCTTTGCGGAACAAAGAGGCTGACCTGCCAGACTATAGCCGATATATCGAATGGCTGGCAGAGCAGGACATGAGTGCGGCGGCAGAATATTGGAACGGGTACTTGGCGGGATACGAGCAGCAGACACGATTGCCAAATGGGAAGATCACAGGCAAGGATAAGCCGTATGTGCTGGAACAAGCGTCCCGCAAGCTCGGAATTGAGCTTACTTCCCGTATGATTCGGATTGCCAAGCAGCATCAAGTTACGTTAAATACGCTGCTGCAGGCGGCATGGGGGATCGTGCTTCAGAAGTATAACGGTACGCAAGATGTTGTGTTCGGCGGAGTCGTATCGGGTCGACCTGCTGATGTTCCGGGTGTTGAATCGATGATTGGTCTATTCATTAATACGATTCCGGTTCGTGTAAGCTGTGAAGCCGGAGCAAGCTTCTCAGGCGTGATGGAGCAGCTGCAAAATGCGGCACTCGAATCCGGGAGATATGATTATTATCCGCTCTATGAGATTCAATCGAGAACGTCACAGAAGTCGGAACTAATCAGCCACATCATGGTGTTTGAGAACTATCCATTGGACGAGCGAATGGAGCAAACCGGAGACGGAAACGACGGAGCTCTCACTTTAACCGATGTGCAGGCAGCTGAACAGACGAATTATGATTTCAATCTAATGGTCGTACCGGGTGATGAACTTATCATTCGCTTTGATTTCAACTCGGAAGTGTATGATCGCGCTCATATGGAACGGCTGCATCATCATCTGATGCATGTGCTGGAGCAAGTAACGGGTAATCCTGCAATCTCTATAGCTGAACTGCAGCTCGCTACCGAAGCTGAGAAGGCAGAACTCCAATCTGCATTCAATGACACAACTGTCGACTACCCTCGCGAACAGACGATTCATCGGATGTTCGAAGAACAGGTGCAGCAGACACCGGATGCTGCAGCAGTGCTATATGGGGATGACAGCATAACCTACCGAGAGCTGAACGAACGCGCGAACCAGCTGGCAAGGACGCTGCGTGCGGCAGGGGTTGAACCCGATCAGATTGTCGGTATTATGGCCGAGCGTTCCCTGGAGCTAATGGTTGGCATTATGGGGATTCTGAAGGCGGGAGGCGCCTACGTGCCTATCGCACCGGATTATCCAGAGGATCGCATTCGGTATATGCTGGACGATTCCGAGGCTCAGGTGCTGCTTGTTCAAGGAAGCGCGGGAGAAGCGGTTGACTTCGCTGGACGCATCATTAATCTGGATGATGCAGAAGCATACGATGGAGACGGATCGAATCCTGAGCCAGTCAACAAGCCGACCGATATCGCCTACATCATCTATACGTCTGGCACGACCGGACGTCCGAAAGGGGTTATGGTCGAGCATACTTCGGTCATCAACCGCTTGCTGTGGATGCAGAAGCGCTATCCGATTGGAGCGGAAGATACGATTATGCAGAAGACAGCGATCACATTTGACGTATCGGTCTGGGAGCTGTTCTGGTGGGCGTTTGTCGGCTCGAAGGTGCTTATGCTTTCAGTCGGTGGGGAGAAGAGCCCACATGCGATTGTGGATGCGATTGAGCGTCACCGAATAACGACGATGCACTTCGTGCCATCCATGCTGCACGCGTTCCTTGAGCATGTGGAGCAATTGACAGATGCAGAGCGTGAGCGCGGTCTCGCACCGCTGCGGCAGGTGTTCACGAGTGGCGAGGCACTGCTTGCCTCCCAGGTCGAGCGGTTCCACCGTTATATTGCACCTGCAAGCGGAGCGCAGCTCATTAATCTGTATGGACCGACTGAGGCGACGGTGGACGTGACGTACTTCGATTGCGAGCCAGGCCAGACTTATGTAAGTGTGCCGATTGGCAAGCCAATTGATAATACGAGCATTCATATCGTGAATGAGCATAATCAAGTGCAGCCGATCGGCGTTGCTGGTGAACTGTGCATCGCGGGCGTAGGGTTGGCGCGCGGTTACTGGAACCGTCCAGAGCTGACAGCAGAGAAATTCGTCACGATTCCTTCCGTCGGCGAACGGATGTATCGAACCGGAGACTTAGCACGGTGGCTGCCTGACGGCAATATCGAATACTTGGGTCGAATCGACCATCAGGTGAAAATCCGCGGATATCGGATTGAATTGGGCGAGCTGGAAAGTGCACTGCTGAATGTCCAAGAAATTCGGGAGACGGTTGTAGTCGCGCGAGAAGAGGAAGACGGACAGAAATCGCTCTGCGCCTATTATGTCGCAGATGGCGATCCAACGGTAGGTGACCTTAGAGCGGCGCTTGCTGCTGAACTGCCAAGCTACATGATTCCATCGTACTTCATTCGGCTGGAGCAGATGCCGCTGGCGCCGAACGGCAAGCTTGATCGTAAAGCGCTCCCTGCTCCGAAGGACGTGATCCGGACTGGAACTGATCGCATCGCACCACGAACAGCATTGGAAGTGAAGCTCGTTCGCATATGGCAGGAAGTACTCGGTCTCGATCAAATCGGAGTGAAGGACGACTTCTTCGAATTGGGGGGGCACTCCTTACGCGCAACTGCGTTGGCAAGCAAGGTAAGCAAGGAAATGCACGTTGCTCTTCCGCTGCGGGATATTTTCCACTATTCGACGCTGGAAGCGATGGCGCAGGCGATCGGCGAGTTGGAGAAGCAGGAGCACCGATCGATTCCTATCGCGCCAATGGCCGAGCATTATCAATTGGCTTCAGCCCAGAAGCGGTTATACATTCTGCACCAGGCTGAAGGAGCGCAGCAGAGCTACAATATGCCGGGGGCGATGTCCGTAAGTGGACACATCGATCGAAATCGACTAGAAGCGGCGCTTCTGCAATTGATTGCACGCCATGACACACTGCGCACAAGCTTCGAAATGGTTGATGGTGAGCCTGTACAGCGCGTACACCAGCACGTTGATTTCGCGTTAGAGTATTCGACTGCGAGAGAGAAGGATATCGATCAGGTTGCCGAGCAGTTTGTCCGCGATTTTGATCTGGAGCAGCCTCCGCTACTGAGAGTCGGATTCGTCCAACTGGAGCAAGAAGAACAACATCTATTGCTGTTCGATATGCATCACATCATTTCGGACGGGATCTCTATGGACATATTGGTTGACGAGCTTGCTCGCTTGTACGACGGAGAGGAACTTCCTCCGCTTGAAATCCAGTACAAAGATTATGTGCTGTGGCAGCAGGCAGAAGCAAGCAGCGAGCAGATGAAGGAACATGAAGAATACTGGCTGCGGACATTGGGCAATGAACTTCCGTTACTGGAGCTGCCGACCGAATTTGCGAGAGGCGAGCAGCGCAGCTATGACGGAGATAAGCTGCACTTTGCGATTGATGGGCAGTTGAACGAGAAGCTGCAGCGCTTGGCATCCCAATCGGGAGCAACCCTATACATGGTGCTGCTGGCGGCTTATACGACCTTGCTTCATAAATATTCAGGACAAAATGACTTGGTTGTGGGTACCCCAATTGCGGGCAGAACCCATGTAGATGTAGAACCGTTAATCGGGATGTTCGTCAATTCGCTTGCGATTCGCAATTACCCGAATGATGACAAGACGTTCCGCAGTTATTTAGAGGAAGTGAAGGAATCGACGCTGAGCGCCTTCGAGCATCAGGATTATCCATTCGATAAGCTGGTGGAGCAGTTAGAGGATGCTTGGGTTCCAGGCCGTAATCCGGTATTCGACACAATGTTCGTGCTGCAGAACGCAAAAGCGCGCACGATCAACCTGAGAGAATTGGCCTTCGAGCCTCTAATTCCATCACATACGGTTGCGAAATTCGATTTAACCTTGGAAATGGCTATCGAAGACGGCATGCTGAGCGGGCAGTTTGAATATTGCACGAAGCTGTTTTCCGCCAACATGATTGCGAATTTCGCAGAAGACTTCTTGGAGATTCTATCTCAAGCTTGCGAGCAGCCTGACCTCCGCTTGGAGGATATTCAACTGAGCGGCAGTGCTAATCAAGAGGAAGAATTGGAAGAAGAAATTGACTTTGCATTCTAAATCGCTGCATTTGACACTGTTGTTCGGCTGTTAACGCGTCATTCATGACACTAGGATTGGATTTCGTTCATTCGGGCTGCGTGCTATGGATTGACAGATACGCACCCGGATGGACGGATGCCGTCCTCTAGGGGCTTTACTTGATTTGAGAGGGGAGATGATCAGAGTGGCTTTTGATAAAGAAATCGAATTTTGGAAAGCGAAACTCGATACTGAAGATACGCCTACGACTTTGCCCTACACGAGCACTCCAAGCAGTGAAGCGGCACGACATTATTCCGTTTCTGTTACGATGCCTGCTGAAATTTCGGAACGAATTATTCGCATGTCTAAGGGCTCGCATCAAGCAGCCTTCATGATTTTACTAGGTGGCATCCAATGCTTGCTGCACAAATACACGAGCGAGAATCGCATCGTCATCGGCATGCCTATCGTGCAAAAAGCAGGGGAGAAGAGACTTCCCATCAATCAAGTCGTCCTATTGAAGGAGAATGTGAATGAAGAGCTCACGTTCAAATCCTTGCTTACTTCACTGAAACAATCCTTTACAGAAGCAATTCGACATCAGAATATCCCCTTCTGGCTCATAACTGAGCAGATGAATGTGCAAGAAAAGAATGGCTTGCCTGTCATCAATACGATGGCAGCCCTGAAGAATATACATACCGTTAACTTTATTCCAACGGTTGTTGCAGATGTCTTGTTCCAATTTGAGTTCGAAGCTGAGAACCTCCTTTTGAGCGTTGTATATAACGAACGTGTCTATGATTCAGTGTTTATATCACAAATCGTTGAGCACTTGCAGCGCCTGCTGAGCATCGTACTGGCCGAGCCAAATACGAATTTGGGGAATCTTCGCTTGCTTTCGGATGAGGAAACATCGCTGCTTCTGCACGGCTTTAATGCGACGGCTGCAGAGTATCCGCGTAACCGAACGATTCATGAACTCTTCACGGAACAAGCACGTCGCACGCCGGATGCTGTTGCGGCAGTTTATGGGCAGCAACAGTTAACATATGCCGAGCTAAATGGAAGGGCGAACAGGCTGGCACGTACGTTGCAGAACGCTGGCGTTCGATCCGATCAGCTCGTTGGCATCATGGCCGAACGGTCGCTCGAAATGATCGTAGGCTTGCTAGCCATCATGAAGGCTGGTGGGGCTTATGTGCCGATCGACCCTGAATATCCGCAGGAGCGTATTCGTTATATGCTCGAGGATTCGGGAGCGCAGATGCTACTGCTTCAATACCATCTTCGCGAGCGTGTCAGCTATGAGGGCACGATCGTGGATATGAATAGCGAACATAATTATCATGACGACGAGACGGAACTTGCCTCTGTGTCCGATTCAAGCAACTTGGCATATGTCATCTATACTTCGGGCACGACAGGCAATCCGAAAGGGGTCATGATTGAACATAGAAGCGCAGTCAATGCGCTGTTGTGGAGAATTCGGACATACGGGCTTTCTTCCTCCGACCGGGTTCTGCAATTATTTTCATTTTCCTTTGACGGCTTCGTCATGAGCGCGTTCTGCTCATTATTGTCCGGCGCAGGTTTATTTTTACTTAAGGAAGAGGACGCGAAGGATCCGCTCGCCTTGCATGGCGCTATCAGCCAATCTGGAATCACGCACTTCATTTGCGTACCAAATCTATACGGAGCGCTGCTCAATGTGATGCAGGCCGAATCTGTGTCTACGCTGCGTACAGTGACATTGGCTGGCGAGAGTGTCAGCAGTGCATTAGTAGCTAGAAGCCAGGAGCAGCTTCCTGATGTGAAGCTGTTTAATGAATATGGCCCGACAGAGAACAGCGTCGTGGCGACCTGCGCAATCGGCCTCGAGAAAGATCAACCCATTACCATTGGTACACCGATCTCTAATGCGAGTGTGCTGATTTTGAATACTTCTGGAGAGTTGCAGCCGTTACATGTGCCAGGCGAATTATGCATAGCCGGTGAGGGACTGGCGAGAGGCTACTTGAACCGTCCCGAATTAACGGAAGAGAAATTTGCCGCTCATCCATTTGTGCCAGGCGAACGTATTTACCATACTGGTGATTCCGCCAGATGGCTGCCGAACGGCACAATCGAATATTTGGGACGAATTGATCATCAAGTCAAAATCCGTGGATTCCGAATCGAACTGGGCGAAATCGAGTCGAGCTTGAAGAATGTAGCGGGTGTGCGAGAGGTTATCGTGGATGCAAGGCCGGACGGTAATGGCCAACAAATGCTGTGTGCGTACATGGTAGCAGACTCTGTGCTTACTGTGAATGAATTGAGGGAGGCGCTGTCTTCCCATCTGCCGGATTACATGATTCCTTCTCATTTTGTGCAAATGGAACAGCTGCCCCTTACGCCAAGCGGTAAGCTGGATCGTAAGTCATTGCCCGATCCTCAGGCTAACATTGCGATTGGGACGGAGTATATTGCACCTCGTACTCCACTTGAAGCACGTCTTGCGCAAATCTGGCAAGAGTCGCTTGGTGTGGAGAAGGTCGGTATCAAGGATAATTTCTTCGCCCTTGGCGGACATTCGCTGCGGGCCGCTACATTGGCAAGCAAGCTTCACAAGGAGTTGAACGTCAATGTGCCGCTTCGTGATTTGTTCCGTAATCCGACGATCGAAGAACTGGCTTTGCTTATGGAAGGGATGGAGCAGCAGGAGTTTAGCGCGATTGAACGGGTGAAGGAACGTGAGTATTATTCGGTATCTTCAGCGCAAAAGAGGCTGTTTGTCCTGCAGCAGCTCGAAGGTGCGGAACAGAGTTACAATATGCCAGGTGCCATGCTGCTGGAGGGACTGCTGGATAGAGAACGCCTCGAAGCCTCATTCCGCAAGCTGATTGCACGACATGAGACATTGCGTACCGGATTCGAGCTAATGGACGGAGAACCGGTGCAGAAGGTGTATCAGGATGTAAGCTTTGCCATTGAATATATGCAGGCAAGCGAGGAGGAAGCGGCGCAGAAAGCCCGCGAATTTATCCGAGCGTTCGACTTGATGACTCCGCCGTTGCTGAGGGTTGGCTTAATTGAAATGGCACCGGATCGACATGTGCTCCTCTATGACATGCACCATATCATTTCTGACGGTGCATCTATGGGAGTCTTAGTAGAGGAGTTCGCTCGGTTGTACGGGGGTGAAGAGCTGCCACCGCTGCGCATTCAATATAAAGACTTTGCCGCTTGGCAGCAGTCGGAAGTACAGCAGAAGCGTTCGATGCAGCAGGAGGCCTATTGGTTGCAAGCATTTGGCGGCGAACTGCCTGTACTTGAACTTCCAACGGATTACGCGCGTCCAGCCATTCAGAGCTACGAAGGGGAGACCTATGAATTTACGGTTGATTCGGATATAAGTACGGCATTGCAACGCCTCGCAGCGGATAGCGGAACGACGTTATACATGGTTCTGCTCGCAGCTTACACGGTGCTGCTGCATAAGTACACGGGTCAGGAAGATATTGTCGTCGGCACGACGAACGCAGGGAGAATGCACGACGATTTGCAGCCGCTTATTGGTATGTTCGTCAATACGCTCGCAATTCGCAATTATCCGGCTGGAGAATCGACGTTCCGTGCTTATTTGGAACAAGTGAAGGAGCAGGCGTTAGCTGCATTTGAACATCAGGAGTACCCATTCGAAGAGCTTGTTGAGAAGCTTCGAGTTGCAAGAGACATGAGCCGCAATCCGCTGTTCGATACGATGTTCTCCCTGCAAAATATGGAGAATAAGGACTTCGAGCTTCCAGGACTCCAATTGAAGCCGTATGGCTTCGAACATCAAATATCCAAGTTCGATCTCAGCTTGGACGTTGCGGAAGGAGCGGATGGGCTCGCTTGCAGCTTGGAGTATGCTTCGTCCTTATACAGACAAGACACAATCGTAAGAATGGCGAATCATTATCGACAGCTGCTTCATTCAATTGCACAGTCGCCTGAGGCGCAAATCGCCGTGCTCGGGATGTTGACGCCGAGTGAGCAAGAGCAGATTCGATTCAAATTCAATCATGATCCGTCAGATATGGAGCAGAAGCACACGGTTCATCAACTCTTTGAGGAGCAGGCCGCTCTTACACCGGAACGAACTGCGGTCGTGCATGAGAATGAACAACTGTCGTATCGGGAGTTGAATGAGAGGGCGAACCGTCTGGCACGTACGCTTCGTCAACACGGCGTGCAGCCGGAGCAGCTCGTCGG
>NZ_JMDX01000180.1:0-12334 GCF_000935845.1 Paenibacillus sp. E194 | reverse complement strand
AGACTCATCGCGTACATCAATTAGGCGGACGTCATCAGGAATGATCCCCGGCAGCTCCGATTGCGCCAACACCAGCTTAGCCCCGCTGTCTGCCAGCATATAGCGAATACGCGTCTCTGGATATTCGGGATCGATCGGTACGAATGTGCCCGATGCTTTGAGTACGGCCAGCACTGCGACGACTGTATCCAGCGTCCGCTCGACAATAATCCCGACAGGCTGCTCTGCGGTCACGCCATACTCACGCAGCTTCCACGCAAGCTGATTCGCCTGACGGTTAAGATCTCGGTAGCTCAATTGCTCGCTTCCATAGACGACAGCAACAGCTTCTGGTGTCCGCTCCACCTGTTCCGCGAACAGTTCATGAACCGTCTTGTCGCTTGGATGCGCCATATCCGTATCATTGAACTTATCCTGAAGCAGAGCCTTTTCCTCATTTGTTACCATGCTCAAGTTAGACAGACTTGCTTGCGGGTTATCCAGCACCGTATGGACTAATTGTTCGAAATGTCTTGCCATTCGCTCAATCGTGTCTCGCTTGAATAAATCTGTTGCGTATTCAATGCTGCACACGATTTCCGCTTCATCCTCTTCCACTTGGAAGGTCAAATCGAACTTAGATACGGTGTGTTCATTCGGCACCGAATGGAGTCGTACCCCATCAATCTTCATTTCACCTTGATCCGCATTTTGCAAAATAAACATCGTATCAAATACCGGATTGCGGCTCATATCGCGCATCACTTGCACCTGTTCGACCAATGCTTCGAATGGATAATTCTGATTCTCGAAGGCACCAAGCGTTGATTCTTTTATTTCATCCAAATAGGACAAGAAAGTCTTGCTGGCTGCCGGATAGCTTCGAATGGCCAGCGTATTGACGAACATGCCGAGAAGCGGCTGTAAGTCTCCATGGTTCCGGCCTGCGATCGGCGTACCTACGATAATGTCCTCTTGACCGGAGTACTTGTGCAGCATCGTCTTGTACAGCGCGAGCAGCACCATATACATCGTGGCTCCGTTCTCCGCTGCAATTCTCCGCAGCCCCGCACTTCTCACTGGATCTAGATCGAACTGCAGCAAATCTCCGCGGAAGCTTTGCGTTGTCGGACGAATGGAGTCCGTCGGCATTTCCAGCACCGGAAGCTCTCCCCCCAGTACCTTCAGCCAATATCCTTCTTGCAGCTTCATTGCCTCCTGCTGAGTATCCGATTGCTGCCATACGGCGTAATCCTTATATTGAATCCGCAGCGGCGTAAGCTCTCCTCCACTGTACAAGTGGACAAATTCATTGATGAGAATGCCCATCGACGAACCGTCTGAGATGATATGATGCATATCGAACATGAGAATGGAGCGTTCTTCGGACAATTCGATAACTCCGATTCGCAGCAGAGGCGGCTTCTCCAATTGGAAGGAACGTACAAACTGCTGCATAAGCTTTGAAGCACCTTCCTCGCTTGCGAGCACATGCTCGATTGCGAAGTCTACTTCCGGGTAAATTCGTTGAACAGGCTCGCCGTTCACGATCTCAAATCCGGTGCGCAGCGTTTCATGACGTTCAATCAGTCTCTTGAAGGCTTCTTCCAATCGCCCAAGATCCACAGCTCCCTCAAGCAGCATCATGTTCGGCATGTTGTAACTCAGCTCCGCCCCTTCAAGCTGATGAAGAATATACAAGCGTTTTTGAGCCGAAGACACCGGATAATGCTGGCTTGGATCCGCCACCGGGATACTCACATGCCTGCTTCCTTCCGCATTGCTGAGTCGCTTCGCCATCGCTTCAAGCGTCGGATATTGAAATACGTCCTTCAACGGCAACTCGATATTAAGCTCCTGATGCAGTCTGTTCACGAGCAGCGTCGCCTTCAGGGAATGACCACCCAACTCGAAGAAATGAGCCGTCACGCTTACACTGCTAATACCGAGCACATCCTGCCAAATTTGAACAAGCTGTGCTTCAAGCGGCGTTCGCGGTGCAACGAAAGTCTCTCCGCTCCGTCCTTCTTCCGGAGCCGGCAGCGCCTTGCGGTCTACCTTGCCGTTCGGTGTGAGTGGAAGCTGTTCCAGCTGAACAAAGTGCGCTGGCAGCATGTAACTTGGCATAGCTTGACCCATCACTTCGCGCAAATGATTCGCCTCAAGCGGACGCATCGCTACATAGTAGGCACATAGTTGCTTCTCGCCTGTGTCATTGTCTCGTGCGACGACGACCGCTTCCTGCACATCCTCTACATTCAGCAGCTGCGCCTCGATCTCTCCTAGCTCAATCCGATATCCGCGAATTTTCACCTGTTGGTCGATTCGGCCAACATATTCAATGGAACCGTCAGGAAGCCATTTCGCCAAGTCTCCCGTGCGGTACATCCGCTCTCCCTGGACGTACGGGGAATCGACGAACTTCTCTGCCGTCAAGTCTGGACGATTCAAATATCCTCGTGCCAATCCATCACCGGCCACGCACAACTCGCCGGCAACGCCTACTGGCTGCAGCTTATTGTTCGCATCAACGATATAGATTGACGTATTGCTGATCGGACGTCCAATCGGTACCGTCACCGCATTCTCCGTGACTTCGTATACATCGTGGCAAGTCGCGAATACGGTGCTCTCCGTCGGGCCGTATACATGCTTGAGTGTACCTGGCGCGACATGATTGAGCGCCTTGCGGACGTGGCTGACAGATACCCGTTCGCCACCGAATAAGATAGCCCGAATATTGCTCAAGCAGGAAGCCTGGACATCAACCAGTACGTTGAAGTACGCCGTCGTGATGAACATAACCGAAATCTTCTCTTTTACGATCAACTCAGCCAATTGCCGCACTTCCAGAAGCGTCTCGTGTGGTACAAGAACAAGCTTGGCCCCGTTCAGCAGTGCACCATAGATGTCGAAGGTCGACCCGTCAAATGCATAGCTGGACATTTGCAGCACGTTGTCATGATTTGTGATGTCGATATACTCGGTTTCTCTCACTACACGTACAATATTGCGGTGCGTCGTCAAGTTCCCCTTCGGCTTATCCGTCGTGCCGGATGTGTAGATTACATAGGCTAAGTTCTCGCTGCTTGCGTCTGTGTTCGCCTCAAGATTCGAACCGTTGCTGTCATAGGATGTTTCGGTGTCAAGATTGATAATTGCATCAAGTGGTGATGCGTCCATGACTGGAATTTTTCCCGTTAAGTGCTGCTGTGCCAGCATGATTCGCGCACCGGAATCTTCTAGCATGTACCGAATCCGTTCTTCCGGATATTCCGGATCGATTGGCACATACCCGCCTCCTGCCTTCAAGATTGCCAGAATACCAATAATCATATCCGGCGAACGTTCAGACATGAGACCTACAAGCTTATCCGTTCCAACTCCGACTGCCCGCAGTGTGCGTGCCAATCGGTTCGCCCGATCGTTCAAATCACGATACGTCATCTGGACATCTCCGAAGGAGATGGCTACTGCATCAGGATGGCGTTCGGCTTGTTCCTCGAATAAGCGATGCAGCATCATGTCTCGAGGGTAGTTCGTAAGTGTATCGTTGAATGATTGGATCACTTCCGACTTCTCGGCTTCCGTCGCGAGCTCCAGATCTTCTACAGCAATCCGTGGATTGTCTACGATCTGCTCCAAAATATTGTTCAAATGCACCATCAACCGTTCCATGTCTGCTTGTACGAAGCGGTTAGCATTGTAATCAAACCGAATAGAGATCTGTTCTCCCGGTACGACAATCAAGTTGAAGTCGTAATTGGTCTGTTCCTCCACCGCTACATCAGTTAAGGATGGCATACCGTGCTCGTCGCCGCCCGCCTGCTCTAGCTGTTCGTCCATCGGGTAGTTCTCGAACACCATAATTTGTCTGATCGCATTCTGCTTCAGCGCACTGCGAGATTGTATCTCATATAGTGGATAATAATCGTACTTGCCGGACTCCAGCGCTTGTTCTTGAAGGAGCCCCATCAGTTCCGCAAAGCTGGTGCTTCCCTCGCACTTGACGCGGATCGGAATCGTATTAATGAATAAGCCGATCATCGTCTCAATGCCTGGCACCTCCGCTGGTCTGCCTGATACGACGCTGCCGAATACAACATCATTTGTGCCATTGTATTTTTGCAAAATAACGCCCCATGCCGCTTGCAGCAAAGTATTGAGCGTGACCTGATGCTGTCTTGCCGTCCGGCTGATGGATGCGCTCAAGCCAGCATCCAATTCACGGCTCCATTTTTCAGCCTTATATGGTTCGCTATCGATTCCCGCCGATGATTCCTGCGGTATCTCTGTTACCTGATCGTAATCAGCCAAGTATGCAGACCAATAAGTCCCGGCCGCCTCCTCGTCCTGCTGCCCTAGCCATTCAATATATTGGCTGTAAGCTGGAACCACTGTTCTATCCGGCGACTTCTTCTGCAGCAAGGCGGCATACGTATCGAACAGCTCTTGCATCAGCTGGGGCAGGCACCAGCCGTCCATCAAGATATGGTGAGAGCTCCACAGTACACGGCAGCTCAATTCCCCTGTACGGATAGCCGAAACGCGCATCAAGGCACCTTGTGCGAGATCGAAGCCAAGCAGTTGGTCACTGCTGACCGCTTCCTTAATGAAGGATTGCTGCTCCTCTTCATTCAGAGCGCGCACATCCTGGAATGAAAATCCGATTGGCTTGTTCCGGAATACGACTTGTACCGGTTCGCCTTGAGGGCCGCTAATGAAGTTCGTTCGCAACACAGCGTGCCGCTTCGCCAATTCGTTCAGACTGCTGGAGAACAGTTCCACATCAAGCGTACCTTCCAATGTGAACATCGTCTGCTCATGGTACGCCCCTGTCAGACTATCCATCGCACTGTGGAACCACATTCCCTTCTGCATCGGCGTCAATGCATATACATTCTCGATCTCTCCGATATGCTGCATTTGCGAAGATATCCGATCCAGCCACTCCAAGCTAAGTCCCTTAAACAAGACATCACTTGGCGTCAATTGCGTCCGTTCCTGTGATTCGCAGTGTGCGATAATTTCCTTCAGTGATTCTGTAAGGAGATCGCCCAATTCCTCCATCGTCTCTTTGTGGTACTCCTTGACACTGTAACTTAAGCCCAGCGTCAATTGGCCTTCTGCGATAACGCCGTTAATATCGAGCGGATACTTGCGCTCCTGCTCATCGCTAATCTCCGAACCGCTTGCATATGGAGATACGCTCAGTTCGTTATTGCTCAAGTCCGCATCGAACTGTCCCAGGTAGTTGTAACGAATTTGTGTCGTTGGCGCATCATTCCAAGCCTGTTTGCCCGAATTGGATAAATACCGGAACAGACCGTACCCGATTCCTTTGTTCGGAATGCGGCGCAAATCCTCTTTTACCTTCTTGATCTGAGATCCAAGACTGTCGTTCGCTTCCATCCCGAGCTCAAACGGATATTCGGTCGTAAACCAGCCAACCGTCCGCGTAATATCCATGTCTTGTAAAATGGACTCGCGACCATGTCCTTCCAGCGTAACCAGTACGCGGTCGATGCCGCGCCACTTTATGAGTGCTCTGCCAAGCGCTGTGAGCAGAATATCGTCCATTTCGGTGTTGTAAGCTCGGTGAACGTGCTTCAGAAGCCGTTCCGTATCTTCCTTATTCCACTCGAGCACAACGGATTCACTGTCGCGCTGCAAGGAAACTGTGCACTCGCTGTCTTTAGGCAGGGCCGCCGCTTCCGTCTGCGCGACGTCGAGCCAATAAGCAGATTCCTTATCCATCGCTGGACTATTCGCATACTCTACTAGCTGTTCCGCCCATGTACGGAAGCTGTCCGTCTTCATCGGCAGACGCACCTGGCGTTGATTCAGCGCCTGTTCATAGCCTGCTGCAAGGTCCTCAAGCAATATTCTCCAAGACACGCCATCGATGACTGCGTGGTGGATAACGAGCAGCAAGTGATCACCGTCACTGCCATGGAATAAGCCTGCCTTGACCAAAGGTCCCGCTTGTAGATTAATACTGCCTTGAATGTGGTTGGCTTCCGCTTCAATCGCTGCGGCGAAATCCGACTGATCCGTTAAATCGATCTCTTCCATACTGAAGAGCTCACCCTCTACTAGGGATCGATTCCAGAGCGAATATTCTCCTTGTTCCGTTCTCTGAATTACAATACGAAGTGCATCGTGGTGTTCAACCAACTTATGAAGCGCCTTGCGCACTGCATCTGCGACAAAGCCATCCTTGCGATACAGCATTACCGACTGATTGAAATGATGCGGATTCGCAAACTGCTGATGCTCGAACCAATGCAGAATCGGTGTCATCGGCACCTCACCGACGACTTCTCCCTGATCAGCCGTTCGATTAATCGGCTGCATGTATGGAACCAACTGTGTAACCGTTGGGTATTTGAACAAGTCGCGAATATCAAGCTTGAAGCCCGCCTGCTGCATTCTTGCTGCCACTTGAATGGACTTGATGGAATCTCCGCCAAGCTCGAAGAAGTGATCGGTTATCCCGACACGTTCGATGCCAAGTACGGCTTGCCATACGGTTGCCAGCATCTGTTCCGCTTCCGTGCGCGGCGCAACATATTCCGATTCAACTTGAAGGCTTCTCTCTGGTACCGGCAAAGCTTTGCGATCCAGCTTGCCGTTCGGCGCCAGCGGCATCTGCTCCAGCCTTACGAAGTATGATGGAATCATGTAGCTCGGCAGTTCGGCGGCAAGCGCGGCTCGCAGGTCACTTACTGTTGCTTCTCCGTCTGCTACATAGTAGGCGCAAAGTGACTTCTGTCCGCTCTCGTCTTCCCTCGCAACGACGACTGTCTCCCGAACCGCTTCAATATTCAGCAGCGCAGTCTCCAGCTCGCCAAGCTCGATTCGATAGCCGCGGATTTTCACCTGATGATCAATCCGTCCCAAATATTCAATGTTGCCGTCTGGCAGCCACCGTACGAGATCCCCTGTTCGGTACATCCGTTCACCCACGGAAGGCACCAATACGAATTTCTCTTCTGTCAGTTCTGGGCGATTCCAGTATCCGCGCGCCAATCCGACGCCCGCGATGCACAGTTCGCCCGCTACGCCGATCGGCTGTACTTGATTGTGCCCGTTCACAATATAGATGCGTGTGTTGTCAATCGGCTTGCCAATCGGCACACTCACATACGTTTGGCCTGGTTCGCAGTCGAAGTACGTGACATCCACCGTCGCCTCTGTCGGACCGTACAGATTGATGAGTCGTGCTCCGCTGGCAGGTGCAACATACTTATGGAATCGCTCGACCTGCGATGCCAATAGAGCCTCTCCGCTGGTGAACACCTGCTTCAGTGGAGACAGACGCTCACGCTCTGCTTCAGGCAGTTGCTCGATATGCTCGAGGAAGGCATGCAGCATAGATGGTACAAAGTGCATTGTCGTAATATCGTACTGTTCGATCGCCTCAACGATTGCTGCCGGATTCTTCTCTCCGCCAACTGGAAGCATTAGCACCTTCGATCCGACAAATGCCCACCAGAACAACTCCCAAACAGATACGTCGAACGTGATCGCCGTCTTCTGCATAATGGTGTCATCCGCATCAATCGGGTACCGCTTCTGCATCCACAACAAGCGGTTGATGACTGATGTATGCTCGACCATAACCCCTTTCGGACGTCCGGTCGTACCTGAAGTATAGATAATGTAGGCGATATCGGTCGGCTTGTTGACCATCTCAAGGTTCGAGCTGTCCTGATCGTACGAGTCAACATCGTCCAGATTAATAACGTGACCCGCAAAATCAATTGCTTCACCCGCGCTGCCTTGAACAATCAGTACTTGAGCCTCGGAATCGTCCAGCATATATCGGATGCGCTCTTCGGGATAATCCGGCGCGATCGGCACATAGGCGCCGCCAGCTTTCAATATCCCCATGATGCCGACCATTAGTTCAAGCGATCGTTCCGCCATTATACCGACGATCTGATCCGGTACGACGCCTGCTGCCCGCAATGTCCGCGCCAACTGATTGGCACGTTCATTCATCTCCCGGTAGGTCATTGTAGCTGCTCCACACAACACCGCCGTCGCATCCGGCGTCCGCTGAACCTGCTCTTCGAACATCCGATGAATCATCTGTTCGCGAGGATATTCGACTTCCGTATCATTGAATGCCGTCAGCAGCTCTGCCTTCTCGTCGTCGGTCGCCAGACGGACGTCTTTCACAGCTATGGCCGGATCTGCTGTTACCTGCTCGAGGACGTGAATCAGATGGTGCCGCACTCTTTCCATATCTGACTCGATCATACATGACGGCATTGTACTCGAGGCGAATCATCATATCCTCGCCAGGCATCACGACAAGATTGAAATCATAGCTCGTCTGCTCGGCCACCCGCACGTCAGTAATGTTCAATTGTCCCCGCTCATCACCAGCATGTTCCATTTGCTCTTCCATTGGGTAATTCTCGAACACCAAAATATGATTAATCAAATCCTGCTTATGCGTGCTGAGCGCCTGGATGTCATACAGCGGATAATAATCATACCGCCCTGACTCCAGTGCCTTCTCCTGAAGCTGCTTCATTACGTCGCTAAATCTGTCATCCGCTTCACACACAACTCGAATCGGAATGGTGTTGATGAATAGTCCAATCATGGATTCAATACCTGGGATTTCCGCCGGTCTGCCTGATACGACTCCGCCGAATACAGCGTCCCCGGTATTGTTATACTTCTGCAAAATAATGCCCCATGCCGCCTGCATTAGGGTGTTCAGCGTCAGCTGATGTTGCTTCGCTACCCGATGCATCTTCGTAGTTAAAGCCTCGCCCAGTTCAAATACGAGATTGTCAGCAATATATACATCGCTGCGCCCGCTCGATTTCTTCTGCGGAAGAACCGTTTGCTGATCGTAATCCGACAGATAGTCGCTCCAATACTGGGATGCAGCTGTGTAATTCTGCTTGTACAGCCATTCAATATAGAGACTGTATGGCGATGCTCCCGATCGGCTGCTTGACCGTCCATTTACGGAGTCGGAATACGTCTCGAGCCATTCTTGCGTGAGCTGCGGCAAGCACCAGCCGTCCATCAGAATATGATGAGAGCTCCAAATGACATGACTGCAGTTCACACTCGTCCGCAACACGGACACCCGCATGAGCGCATCGCGCTCCAGATCGAAGCCCCGCTGCTTGTCAGCTTGCGCCATCGCTTCAACTCGATCCTTCTTCTCATGCTCCGGCAATTCCGTTAGATCCTCGTAACTAAATTCCAGATTCTTGTTCCGGTATACAATTTGCAGCAATTCTCCGTTCCAGCCGCTGAAGAAATTGGTGCGAAGCACCGCATGGCGCGTCGCGAGAACGTCTAGGCTGCTTGCGAATAGCTGAACGTCAAGCTCTCCTTGAATCGTAAAGCGAGTCTGTTCAAAATAAGCCCCCGCTTGACCGTCCATCGCATTGTGGAACCACATTCCCTTCTGCATCGGCGTCAGTGCATAAATGTTCTCGATGTCCCCGAGATCCCTCGTCTGCTCCGCAATACGCTCCAGATCCTCAATACCAAGCCCGTTAACCAATACGTCACTAGGTGTCAATTCCGGCTTGTCTTTCGATGCGCAGTGAGCAACGATCTCCTGCAAACTTCCCTTCAGCAATCCTGCCAGCCGGTCAATCGTATCGCGGCGGTATTGCTTGCTGCTGTAGCTCACTTCCAATGCAAGAACCCCAGCCGATATCATCCCGTTAAAATCAAGCGTGGTGTTACGAGCCTGACGAACGCTTATCTCTGCGCCGCCCGAATATGGAGAGACTTCCATCTCATTGTTCTGCAAATCCTGATCGAATTGTCCCAAATAGTTGAAGCTGATTTCTGGCTGAGCTGATGCTTCTGATCGTGATACATTTTTCGTACCAGACGTACCTGAGCCCGATAAATATCGATGAATGCCATAACCGATGCCTTTGTTCGGAATCCGTCGCAAATTTTCCTTCATTCGTTTGATTCGATAGGACAAACTCTTGTTCGGATCGCTCTCGAGCAGAAATGGATATTCACTCGTGAACCACCCCACAGTGCGCGAAATATCAAGCTCCGGCATGATATTCTCGCGGCCGTGTCCTTCAAGTGTAACTAGGGCTTTCTCATGTCCACACCATTGCTGTATAGCCATGCCGAGCGCTGCGAGCAGAATGTCGTTCATGTCCGTGTTATAAGCCCGGTGAACATGCTTCAGCAGCATATCCGTCTCCTCCCGGCTCCATTCCACTACGACCGATTCGCTATCCTGCTGCAAGGATGTCTCCGCTTCGAAATCCTTCGGCAAAGACAAAATACTCGTTCCATTCGCTTCTGCCTGTTCCCAGAAGATTTGTTCCTCTATCATGGCTTCGCTTCGTGCATATGACGCGAGCTGATTCGCCCATGTGCGGAAGCTGTCCGTCTTGGCAGGCAGCCGAACAGGCTCTCCCTTCAACGCTTGTTCATATCCAGTAGCGATATCCTCCAGCAGGATGCGCCAGGACACACCGTCAACAACGCCATGGTGCATGACAAGAAGAAGATGATCCCCCTCATCGGTACGGAACAATCCCGCTCTTGCCAACGGCCCATCGTGCAGGTCGAAGCTACGCTGAATCTCCGTGGCCTTGGCTTCAATGATCTGCCGTACATTATGCTCATGATCACCTGCTGTTGTTCCTGTAAGGTTCAGCACTTCCAGATGGAACAATTCTCCTTCTTCGATTGCCCGATTCCAAGCTGTATAATCACCTTGATCATTCCGTCGGAATACGATGCGCAGCGCATCGTGATGTTCCGTTACTGCCTGAAGTACATTGCGGATTGCCGCTTCGTTAAAGCCTTCTCTCCGGTACAGCATGATCGACTGGTTATAGTGATGCGCGTCGGCAAACTGCTGTTCGAAAAACCATCCAAGAATCGGCGTAAGCGGCACGTCACCTGATACTTCGCCCTGATCTGCGACCTTGCTTGCCCTCTGCAAGTGTGACCCCAGTTGGGCAATCGTTGGATACTTGAACAGATTGCGAATTTCAAGCTTATAGCCTGCTTGCTGCAATCGGGAAGCAACTTGGATAGACTTGATGGAGTCGCCTCCAAGCTCAAAGAAATGATCCAGCACACCGACTCGTTCAATACCAAGGACGGTTTGCCATACATTCGCCAGCGCTAACTCCTCTTCCGTGCGTGGCGCCACGTATTCAATCCCCGTGTGCGCTCCTGCTTCCGGGGCAGGCAGCGCCTTGCGGTCGACTTTTCCATTCGGCGTAAGCGGTAGGCGGTCCAATTGAACGAAATACGATGGAATCATATATGCGGGCAATTCATCAGCCATTGCGCTTCTCAGTTCACTCACCGTCAGATTGCGATCCGCAACGAAATAAGCGCATAATGCTTTTGTCCCGTTCGGATCCTGACGCGCCACGACGACACTCTCCCGAACAGTCTCCACTTTAAGAAGCTTGGACTCGACTTCGCCGATTTCAATGCGATAACCGCGTATTTTCACCTGGTGGTCGATACGGCCTAAATATTCGATGTTGCCATCCGGCATCCAGCGAGCCAGATCCCCTGTGCGGTACATTCGGTGATCCTGGAGGAATGGATCTGCGACGAATTTCTCGCTCGTCATTTCCGAACGATTCCAATACCCACGGCCGACGCAAGGGCCGCCGATGTAGAGCTCACCGATGACACCAACCGGAAGCAAAGAACGCTGTCCGTCCATAATGTACATCGTTACACCCGGCAATGGTTTTCCAATCGGCAGCGCTCTTGGAACAGTTGGAGTCGTTGGTTCATAATAGCTGGCATCGATGCATGTCTCCGTCACGCCGTAGCTATTAATGATGCGGAACTGCGAACCGAATCTATCCAGCATCTTCTGAAACTCATCCGGCGGGCAATAGTCCGACCCAACGGCGACAAGCTTCAAGCTGCTGATATCCAGCTTGTTCTCATACACATATTCCATGAGCGGAATGACGATAGACGGTGTGCAGTCGAACATATGAAGACGATGCTTCCGGATCAATTCGTAGATTTCAGCCGGATTCGCACGTGCGTGCTCTGGGCAAAGAACCAGCTCTCCGCCATGCAGCAGCGCACGAATCAAATCGCCTGAAAATACGTCGAATGAGAAGCTCGCCCATTGCATCCAGCGAATGCTCTCTTCCCGCAGACGATATTCACGTTCCCAAGCCTTCGCCATAACTGTCAGTTGTCTGTGCTCGATCATGGCACCCTTCGGCTGTCCCGTCGTGCCCGATGTATAAATGACGTAAGCCAGGTGTTGTGGTTCATTGATGGACACAAGATTGGCAGCATCCTCAGCATAGGATGACTCCTCATCAAGCAGAACCCATGTACC
>NZ_JMDX01000179.1:0-12445 GCF_000935845.1 Paenibacillus sp. E194 | reverse complement strand
CAGCTCGCAGCAAAGACGGTGATACCATGACAAACTCTAATGCGAACACTCGCGTCGTCGTCGGCATGTCGGGCGGCGTAGATTCCTCGGTGACAGCACTGCTGCTTAAGCAACAAGGCTACGATGTCATCGGCATATTTATGAAAAACTGGGACGACACTGACGAGTTCGGACAGTGTACAGCCGAAACCGACGCGGAAGATGTTCGCCGCGTATGCGAACAAATCGGCATCCCTTATTATACGGTGAACTTCGAAAAGGAATATTTCGATAAGGTCTTCACCTATTTCTTAGACGAATATCGTCACGGTCGCACGCCAAATCCAGATGTAATGTGCAACCGTGAGATCAAATTCGGTGAATTCCTGCAGAAAGCACTCGATCTGGGTGCAGACTATCTGGCGACAGGCCATTACGCGCGTGTCCTTCATGAAGACGGCAAGCATACGCTGCTGCGCGGTGTGGACGGGAATAAGGATCAGACCTACTTCCTTAATGCGCTGAACCAAGAACAACTAGCGAAGGCAATGTTCCCGATCGGTCATCTGCCGAAGCCGGAGGTTCGCCGCATTGCGGAAGAAGCAGGACTAGCCACTGCCAAGAAGAAGGACAGCACCGGCGTATGCTTCATCGGTGAACGCAACTTCAAGCAGTTCCTGAGCCAGTACTTGCCTGCACAGCCTGGTCAAATGATTGATATCCGTACAGGCGAGGTGAAGGGCCGCCATGATGGGCTTATGTATTACACGCTAGGTCAACGCCAAGGCTTGGGCATAGGCGGCTCAGGCAACGGAGAGCCATGGTTCGTAGCAGAGAAGGACTTGGCCAACAATGTTCTGTATGTGGTACAGGGGGATGATCACCCAAGCCTCTATTCCACAGGCCTCGTTGCTTCTCAGGTCAACTGGATCGAAGGCGACATGCCAACTGAACCGATCCGCTGCACAGCCAAATTCCGTTACCGTCAGCCTGACCAAGGAGTTACTCTCCAGAAGAATGCAGACGGAACAGTTGAGGTAACATTCGACGTCAACCAACGAGCTGTAACACCTGGACAAGCAGTCGTCTTCTATGATGGCGACATTTGCCTGGGCGGTGGCACGATTGATATCGTCCACAAATTGAAGTCGTAATACTCAGCTGGATTGCTGAACGAATACAGGGGGTTATCCCGCACTGTGGAATTTCCACAGGGTGCAGGATAACCCCCTTCGTCATTGGTTCTAAATGCTTGATGCTGGATTCAGCATCGCATCATGGCTGGTTGCCGCCCCCAGCTTCTTCACATGAAGTCGCGCAATCCGGAAATGATCTGTCTCCTCAATGATGAATTCGTACTCAAAGGCGCCTTCCACTCGAGTTCGCAGCCCCACTCTCGGAGGTACCTCCACCATGGCATACATCCAGCCGCCAATTGTATCATAATCCTCGGAAGAAATATTCGTCCCGAAGTACGCATTCACTTCTTCAATCAGCAAACGTCCATCAATCGAATAATTGGTTTCATTTTTCTTTTCAATTTGTGGACGCTCCTCATCAAATTCATCCTGAATCTCGCCAACGATCTCTTCCATAATATCTTCTAATGTGACCAAACCTGCTGTCCCACCGAATTCATCAATAAGCAGCGCGATTTGCACCTTATTTTTCTGCATCAGTTTCAACAGGGCACTAATTGACATCGATTCTGGGACACTTAACATTGGCCGAACAATCGAATGAATGCTCTCCAAATCATCAGGAGCCTTCACAATGTCGCGAATATGGATAAAGCCGATAATATTATCCTTATCGTTATCGCATACCGGATAACGAGTATGCATTTCCGTCAGCACTTTGGTCTTGTTTACTTCAAATGAATCCTCTGCATACAAACAGACCATATCGGTTCTTGGAATCATAATTTCCCGTGCATGCGTTTCCGTAAAGTCGAAAATGTTGTCTACAAGTGCCAATTCAGTATTATCAATGAGACCGCTCTTATGGCTTTCCTTGACTAGGATACGAATCTCTTCTTCCGTATGAGCTGATTCATGCTCAGAAGCCGGCTCGATACCGAATACCTTCAGCACCATATTCGCCGTACCATTCAATAGCCAGATGAACGGATACATCACTTTGTAGAATAAGCTTAATGGTCCTGCAGTCCACAATGCTACCCGTTCCGATTTGCGTATCGCAAGCGTCTTAGGCGCAAGCTCGCCGAGAACGATATGCAGCACGGTAATGATAATGAAGGCGATAGCAGTAGATATCGATGTAATCACCGCTGTACTTGCACCGAGTGCCGTCAACGGTTCATACAGCAGCTGCGCGACTGTCTTCTCCCCAATCCAACCAAGTCCAAGAGAAGCAAGCGTAATGCCCAATTGGCAGGCAGACAAGTAAGCATCCAAATGATCTGTCACATGCCGAGTCAGCTTCGCTTTCGCATTTCCCTCCTGCACGAGCGTATCCAGACGACTTCCGCGCACCTTCACCATCGCGAACTCTGCCGCAACGAAAAAGCCATTCAAAAATACTAATAGCAGTACAAACAACAATCCCCAAAATATCGGTAACGGATCACTACTCACCCGATCTCCTGCCCACTCCCACTTCGAAACGGACAGGAACACCTCCCCATACAATAAAATAAAGACATATATATATTATATAAGAAAATACATAAGAATCCTACTCCCATACGCCTCTTCGTTGAACACATGAGATTTAGCGGGATTTGTTGTCTTTATGTATATTCTTTCTTTATATCGTCCTATCACCATTTTTGTTGAATATGAATCGGAACAATCAGCCTGCGCTTTCGCGAAATTATTGCTCAACCGCGTATCGAACTGCTTCATTTAACAGCTCAAGTATATAAGCATCATCGCAAATATATAAAATATTTTGACCTTCTCTGCGATATCTGACAAAGCGATATGCACGAAGTGTTTTCAACTGATGAGATACTGCCGATTGTGACAATTGCAGAGCGTCAGCGACTTGATTTACGGCGCATTCCTCACGCGCAAGAAGTGACAAAATTCGAATACGTGTCGGATCACCCAACGCTTTGAACGTTTGCGATACCCGCTCTAGTACATCTGCATCCAAATCTTTTCCCAGGAAATAATTCATCTTCTTCTTCTCCTTTGTGTTGTTCATCTATATCTGGCTGCTTATGCGTGGGAACGAGATGAACATACCTACATATGTAAGGCACTGTTGCCTGTAGGTTATGACAAAGCGAAGAAAATAAACATGGATTCCGAAGGAATCCATGCCAATTGATTCAGAGCATGCATGAAGCCTGCTCCTACACAGCAGGAAGTGGCGTAGGAGTAGGTTCTGCATATCCCTCTTTGTATTTGGTATCAATAGTTTGGCGGATGTCTTTGACCGACTTCCCGTCCCGCAGCATGAGGGAAGCCTCTACGGCAATATCAAGGCACACACCACAGCGAGTGCCGTGATCATCCCATTCGATCTTCCCCTCTTCCTTCGAGGCGACGAAGCAATTCAAATTGCTCTGGTGACCAGCTACTTCTCCGCATCCGCAATAACAAGGAATATATTGAAGTAGTTCACTGTTCTGAGCAGCCAGTTGATAAATTTGTCGCATTTCCTTCTGTTTGTCATTCAAGAAAGGCGGAAGTTCGTCAACCGATGCCGTCGTTTGACGCAGATCGCCATTCTTCATCAGACGTTCATGTTCTCCTGATGCTTGTCCGGCATGTTCTGCGCCTTCTTTGCCCGCAGGAGAGCTGCCACACCCTGCGACAATTGTTAATGCAATAAGACTAATAACCAATAAAAATGGTGCGAGTCGATTCAGACGATGTCCTTTGTTTCTGTTAGCTCTGTGCCTACGAATGAACATGAAAATACCTCCATCAAAGTATTCATTTCAAATTCAGTACAGGTCTGTCTACATTAAACGTACTAAACGTCGCCTCGCCCATGCGAGCCTCTTCTCCGCTCTTGGTTGATGCGCATCTTCGCTTCTGTCCCCTGCTCGTTCGCCATAAAGAATACCCGCTTCTTGATCAGGTCAGGTAGGTATTGCTGCTCTACATAGTGTCCTGGGTAGTCGTGTGGATACTGATAGCCCTTGTGTCCGAGCTTGTCCGCGCCTTTATAATGGGTATCTCGCAAATGCAATGGCACTTCAGCAGTCTTAATATCTTCAAATGCCTGCATGACGCGAGCAATGGCAAGCGGTATTGAGTTGGACTTCGGACTTTCTACCGCGAATAAGATAGCTTGTGCCACGATGTACTTCGACTCCGGCCAGCCAATTCGATGATAGGCCTCCAATGCGCTCACAGCCTGCACCATTGCTTGCGGGTTCGCCAATCCGATATCCTCGCTGCATGCAACGGTTAATCTGCGAATGAACGTCATTGGATCCATGCCCAGCTTCTCGACCGCATACAGGAACCAGTACAATGCCGCATCACTGGAGCCGCGGATACTCTTGTGGAAGGCGGACAAGACGTCATACTGTACAGATTCATCTGCCTGCACAGTCGGCCGCCGAACGGATTCTTCCGCCACCTCCAGCGTAATGTGGACTGTCCCGTCTTCCTCCGGTGTCGTCGTCATTGCCGCCATCTCCAGCGCGTTCAATGCACGGCGTATGTCACCATTCGCCATGGAAGCGATATGCTCAAGCGCATCCGAGTCTGCCTGAATTGGCATGAAGCCAAGCCCACGCTCCTTATCCACCAAAGCACGCTTCATCGCAATCAGCGAGTGCTCTTTCGTGAGCGGATTTAATTGGAACAAGGTCGAACGACTGATCAACGCTCCATTTACATGATGGAATGGATTTTCCGTTGTGGCGCCGATGAATATAATCGTCCCCTTCTCAACGGCAGGCAGCAAGGCATCCTGCTGCGATCGATTGAAACGATGAACCTCATCCAAGAACAGAATGGTCTTGGTGTTGTACATCTTCTTGTTCGTATCCGCCTGTTCAATTACAGCTCGAACATCCTTAACTGATGCATCGACGGCATTTAAGCGAACGAACTCACCCTTTGTCTGCTCCGAAATGATATTCGCGAGTGTTGTCTTACCGCAGCCTGGAGGTCCATACAGTAATATCGAGGAGACCCGATCCGCTTCAATCGCTCTCCGAAGCAGTCTCCCCGACCCTACAATATGTTCTTGGCCGATATATTCTTCCAATGTTCTAGGCCGGATTCGATCAGCCAGCAATCGCATCGTCGGATGCTGCTGTTCTTCCCCATAAGAGAATAAATCCATATCTGTCACCACGAATTACAAATCTGCCAGCATATCGCGAATCACGACACTGACCATAATAAGCCCGGCTACCGGAGGTACGAAGGCGTTACTGGATGGCGGCTGCTTCGCCTTGCGAATATCAGGGGCAGTATCCGGTACGATTCGCTCCGTAACATCCTCACGCGGTTTGATCGGCTCCTCTGTAGAGAACACAACCTTGACCCCTTTGCGAATGCCATCCTTACGCAGCTTTTGCCGAATGACGCGGGCAATTGGGTCATAAGACGTCTCCGAAATATCCGCCACTTGGAAACGTGAAGGATCCATCTTGTTTGCCGCACCCATGCTGGAAATGATAGGTATTTTACGCTTCAGGCATTCTTTGATCAAGTGAATTTTGTATACAATTGTGTCTGATGCATCGACAACATAATCTAGCTCATACTTGAACAGTTCCTCATAGGTTTCTTCTGTATAGAACATGTTAAGCGCGATCGCGTCGCAGTCTGGATTAATTAGCTTAATCCGCTCACGCATCAATTCCGCCTTCTTCTGACCTACTGTTGTCGTCAAGGCGTGAATTTGCCGGTTAATGTTCGTAATATCGACTGTATCTTTATCAATAAGAATAATTCGGCCTACACCGGTGCGTGCCAATGCCTCTGCAGCCATTGCTCCGACACCGCCGATTCCTAGAACTGCGACTGTGCTGTTTTTCAGCTTCTCTAATCCTTCAGGTCCAATCGCGAGTTCCGTACGTGAAAATTGATGCAGCATAGCGTCCTTTTCCTCCTGCGTCTCATTATCCATGCATGATTCATACATCATGCATTAAATCGGCTTCCTAGATGCTTAATCTTCTACTATATATCGTATCATAGACAAGCCCAAGAACATAGCGGAACGCCCCTTGCCCAAGCATCCGCTAGTAGGAAGTTTCGGGCGAGGGGCGTTGTGTGCAAACAGCTTCTATTCAGCCGTACGGCTTATTGCTCTTCGTTATTCTCTTGAGTCTTCTCTTCTTTTTCTTTCTTCTTGTACGTCGACTTAATATGCAATACATCCAACTGAGACTTATCAACTACGTTAGGCGCATCTGTCATCAAGTCTGTTGCGCTTGCCGTTTTCGGGAATGCGATCGTTTCGCGCAAGTTCGTACGTCCTGCAAGCAGCATTACGAGTCGATCCAATCCGAATGCAATACCGCCGTGTGGAGGCGTACCATATTCGAAGGCATTCATCAAGAAGCCGAATTTCTGCTGTGCTTCTTCTGGTGTGAAGCCAAGCGCCGCGAACATCTTCTCTTGTACATCGCGGTTGTAAATACGCATCGAACCGCCGCCGATTTCATAACCATTCAAGACAAGGTCATAAGCTTGCGCGCGGATTTGACCTGGATCTGTGTCGAACAATGCCAAGTCTTCGTCCTTCGGACGTGTGAACGGATGATGTTCCGCTACATAACGCTTCGCTTCTTCGTCGTAGCCGAGCAATGGGAAGTCAACAACCCATGCGAACTTGAACGCACTGTCATCGATCAGGTTCAAGCGGCGGCCGATCAAGAGACGAAGGTTGCCGAGCACATCATATACCACTTTACGCTTGTCCGCAGAGAAGAGCAGCAAGTCTCCCTCTTCTGCGCCTGTACGCTCACGAAGGGATGCGATTTCTTCCTCGCTCATGAACTTCACGATTGGACCGCGGAATTCGCCGTCCTTCACTTGAATCCAAGCCAAGCCTTTTGCACCATAGCGTGCTGCATACGGTGCCAAGTCGTCGATGTCCTTACGGCTCCATGTTCCGCAGCCTTTTGCATTCAGGACTTTGACAACGCCGCCCTTTTCGATTACTGACCCAAACACCTTCACACCGCTGTTTTGTACGATATCGCACACATCCACAAGCTCAAGGCCGAAGCGAAGATCCGGCTTATCGGAACCGTACTTCTCCATTGCATCTTGGTACGTAATGCGTTGGAATGGTGTAGGAATATCTACTCCTAATGTTGTCTTGAACAAACGAACCATCAATTGCTCCATCATTTCATGCAATTGCTCTGTAGACATGAAGGACGTTTCGATGTCCACCTGAGTGAATTCTGGTTGACGGTCTGCACGCAAGTCTTCATCGCGGAAGCAGCGCGCAATCTGATAATAACGCTCAACGCCGGATACCATAAGCAGTTGCTTGAAGATTTGCGGCGATTGCGGCAATGCATAGAATTCGCCTGGATGCACACGGCTTGGTACCAAGTAGTCACGTGCGCCTTCTGGCGTAATCATCGTCAAGATTGGTGTTTCTACATCGATGAATTCATTCTCTTCCAAGAAATCACGGAATACTTTCGTTGCTTTGGAACGAAGCATCAGTGTCTTTTGCATTTCCGGACGACGAAGATCGAGGTAACGATATTTCAAACGAAGAGACTCATCAATTTCGATGCCATCTTCGATGAAGAATGGCGGGTTCTTCGCTGCATTCAAAATTTCAATTTCTGTTACGCGAACTTCAACATCGCCTGTCGGCAAGTTCGGGTTCACCGTTTCTGCATCGCGTTCAACGACTGTACCGCGAACAGCAAGCACATACTCGTTACGCGCACGATCTGCAATGTCGTGAGCCTCTTGAGAGAAATCAGGGTTGAATACGACCTGTACAAGTCCGCTTCTGTCGCGCAAATCGATAAATAATACCCCGCCCAAGTCACGACGACGCTGTACCCATCCATTCAGGGTAACCGTTTCGCCAATTCGTTCTTTTGTAATTTTTCCGCACTGATGCGTTTTGTACATCATAGGATGCACGCTCCCTCACATTAATATAGTTAATCCATTTACGAATGGAATCGAGCCTTTAAGCTCTTTCGATTGCTTCAGCCAACTGCTCCAACTTCACGAACTGCTGCTCGCCTGTTGCCAGGTGCTTCAATGCGATCTCTCCGCGTGCCAATTCGTCATCGCCGAGAATTCCTGCATACCGAGCCTTCATACGATCAGCTGATTTCATTTGCGCCTTCATCTTGCGTCCTTGGTAGTCCTTCTCGGCAGCGATGCCAGCTGTACGCAATGTGTACAACAGCTTCGTCACCTCATCCTCAGCTTGTTCACCAAGTCCTACGAGATAAATATCAAGCGGCGGCTGCTCATTGCAAGCAATGCCTTGCTTATCAAGCAGAAGCACAATTCGCTCCATCCCGATACCGAAGCCGATACCTGTCTGCTCAGGACCGCCGATATCAGCGACTAGACCATTGTAGCGGCCTCCGCCCCCTACGGTATCAATGGCTCCAATTCCTTGGGCCTTATATTCGAATGCCGTATGCGTATAGTAATCCAAGCCGCGCACAAGACGGTGGTTCACTTCATACTCGACGCCCATCGCCGTTAAGTGCTGCTTCACCTTCTCGAAGTGTGTTGCACATTCTTCATCCAAGCTGTCCAGAATCGATGGTGCATTTGTGAACTTGTCCTGATCAACCTTACAGTCGAGCACACGCAGCGGATTACGCTCCATCCGGGATTGGCAATCCTTGCACAGTGTCTCCTTCATCGGCATCAGGAAGCCAAGCAAAGTCTCGCGGTAAGCCGCACGGCTTGGTGCGTTGCCGACAGAGTTAATCTCGACGCGCACACCGCTCAAGCCAATATCCTTCATGAACTGATAGCCAAGAGCAACAATTTCAGCGTCTAAGCTAGGATCAGCAGACCCGAAGGCTTCCACACCGAATTGGTGGAACTGGCGATAGCGCCCCGCCTGCGGGCGTTCATACCGGAACATCGGCCCCATGTAATACAGCTTCGTCAAGTCCGGTTCGCCATACAGCTTGTTCTCTACATACGAGCGAACTACGCCTGCAGTATTCTCTGGACGCAGCGTCATGCTGCGGTCACCCTTATCCCGGAATGTATACATTTCCTTCTCAACGATATCCGTTGTTTCACCAACACCGCGTTCGAACAGCTCAGTCTGTTCGAAGATTGGAGTCCGGATTTCCTTAAAGTTGAAACGACGGCAGATATCCCGAGCTTTTTGCTCAACCGTTTGCCAAATTTCAACCGTGCCAGGCAGCAAATCCTGCGTACCCGTAGGTTTTTGATATGCCATGAGCGCTAACCTCCTAATCGTTTTGTCCATAAAAATAAAAAATCTCCCGCCCCGCAAATGATTCATTTGCAAAGGGACGAGAGATGGTATGTTCCATTCACCCGTGGTGCCACCCACATTCCGCAATCGCAAGCACTGTGCCCTATAACAGATGCACATCGATATCTCCGATTACGCTTCATTCACGTGTAACGTACGTCATACGCCATACGGCTACTTGGACATTAGGCTTGTCCTACCTTGAGAGCTCAATGCTTTATTCAAGATCGATGCTTCTCGCTTCGCCGCAGGTTCTCGAGGATGTCATTCATCCGTCCATCATCAAGGTTCTTCCAGCCATGGAACCTCTCTCTGCATATGTGGGTACGAATTACTTGTTCCTGTCATCAAATCATCATTTTCATTTACATGTAAAGTCGGAATATAAAGAACATTGTAAGGATGTAGCACGCTAAAGTCAAGAAAAAACCTACATCACTGTAGGTTTATCAATAAGATATATTTTTAAAAGGGGGTCATGTCTGTTATTATAGGTAACCAATGTTAAGGAAACATGAAACAAAGATTACAATAAGATTACAAAAATAAAGCGCTTTATTTTCCGTTATTCCTTCCTCTCCATCATCAAAACAAAAAATACGCCCCAAAAGGGCGCATTCACTGGTATGATAAAGACTTCGATTAGTTTACCGCTTCATGCCTTCACCATTTCGACGTGTCGCCTGCCTGTGCTCTTCCTCTTGCTGCAATGCCGCAGCGGATTCACGCAGCGACTGCATTCCTGACAAGCAGCTGTACTGGATTGCTAACTGATGCAGTGACTGGCGCATCGAATCGCTCCTTTGCCTTGTGCGTCACAGAAGTGCCAGTTCTAGTATAGCCAGCCAGGAAGCTGTTATTCGGTACGGCTATCGACGACTAACGTAACCGGTCCGTCATTAATAAGATGCACATCCATCATGGCTCCGAACTTCCCAGTCGCAACTTCCAAACCTAGTGTACGGAGACATTCATTGAATAAATCATATAGTGGTTCCGCCTGCTCAGGACGAGCCGCTGCCATGAAGTTCGGGCGTCTTCCCTTCCGGCAATCCCCGTATAAGGTAAACTGAGAGACCGATAAAATGCTGCCGCCTACATCCTGCACCGAACTGTTCATTTTTCCAGATTCATCCTCAAAAATACGAAGACCTGCAAGTTTATCCGCCATCCATTCGATATCTCGATCAGTATCTTCGTGTGTAATGCCCACAAGAAGCATTAAACCCTGTCCAATGCTGCCAACTGTTACTCCATCAACGTCCACATGCGCCTTCTTGCAGCGCTGTACAACTACCTTCATGTCGCATCCTCCTTACAGTCCCATATTGCGGTCACAACACCCTTGCAGGCCCGACTTGCTAGATAGCCGTCCCTGTCATCCGCCAGTTTATCCTTCTATTACCAACGTCCTTGCATGTAAAAAGGCAGCGAATTATTGCATAATTCGCTGCACTGTGTATACATCTTTTACTCGTTTGATCTTCTCTACTACAGACTGAAGATGATCCGTATTTCGAATGAGAATCGTCATATGAATCATGGCCAGCTTATTACGGTCAGAACGTCCAGACACTGCTGCTATATTGGTCTTGCTCTCGGATACAGCCTGCAGCACTTCGTTCAAGAAGCCACGTCGATCCATCCCCGTAATCTCGATATCGACACTATAATTCGCCTCCGCAGACTCTCCCCACTCCACGTCAATCATCCGTGCAGCGTCTTCGCCATCCGTTGTCGATACGACATTCACGCAATCTGCCCGATGGACAGATACGCCTCTTCCGCGGGTTACATAGCCGACAATATCGTCCCCCGGCACTGGATTGCAGCACCGAGCAAAGCGAACGAGGAGATTGTCGATTCCCTTAACGGTAATGCCGTGAGTCGGACGATGCTTGCGAACAGGCTCCTTCTTGACTTCCTTCACTTCATGCGTCAATTCAATCTGACTTGCTTCCTCGGCTTCCTTGCGCATCTTCTCCGTCATGCGGGTGCATACCTGCGCTGCAGTGATCCCGCTGAAACCTACGGCAGACATCATATCTTCAATATCGTTGAAGTTGAATTTCTTGGCTGCTTCCATCAGCTTCTCGTCGGCCATCCATACGGATGGCTCGAGCCCAAGACGCTTCAGTTCACGTTCAATGGATTCCCGGCCCTTCTGCACATTCTCTTCCCGCTTCTCCTTCTTGAACCATTGTTTAATCTTGGAGCGCGCATGTGAAGATTGTGCGATCTTAATCCAGTCCGGGCTAGGACCATAGGAATGCTTTGAAGTTAAGATCTCAACGATATCCCCTGTCTTCAGCTGATGATCTAGCGGTACGATCCGCCCATTCACCTTCGCACCGATCGTCCGATTACCAACTTCCGTATGGATGCGGAAAGCGAAGTCAAGCGGTACTGAACCGGATGGAAGCTCAATAACTTCTCCCTTCGGCGTAAATACAAATACGAGATCCGAGAAAAAGTCCATTTTGAGCGACTCTACAAATTCCTGAGCATCTTTGGTTTCCTGCTGCAAATCTAAGATTTCACGCAAGAAGTGCATCTTCTCTTCGAAGCTGCCGCCAATCGTGCCATTCCCCTCTTTGTAGGCCCAATGAGCTGCGATACCGTACTCAGCCGTACGGTGCATGTCCCAAGTGCGAATCTGAACTTCCGTAGGCTCGCCCGTAGGTCCGATGACCGTTGTATGCAAGGACTGATACATGTTCGTCTTTGGCATCGCAATATAGTCTTTGAATCGACCTGGCATCGGCTTCCACAGTGTGTGGATAATCCCTAAGGTCGCGTAACAGTCTTTAATATTGTCGACAATAATTCGAATGGCAAGCAAATCATAGATCTCGTTGAACTGCTTGCTCTTCGCCGTCATTTTTTTGTACACACTATAAATATGTTTTGGGCGTCCAGACAGATCAGCTGTAATTCCCATCTCATCGAGTTTTTCTTTGATACGGGAAATGACATCCGAAATGTACTGCTCACGTTCTGCCCGCTTCTTATGCATTCAAATTCGCAATACGATAATTACGTGCTGCGGATTCAAATACCGAAG
>NZ_JMDX01000178.1:0-12606 GCF_000935845.1 Paenibacillus sp. E194 | reverse complement strand
GCGGGGTGTGGTTGTATGCGGCAACGGGCTCATTCGTCTTGGCGATTGTGGGGGCAATTCTTGTTGGAATGCTGCTTGGCTTCATGATGGAGCGCATTGTCATTCGACCCGTGTACGGCAATCATGTGCAGCAGATTCTGGTCACGCTAGGCGTTATGCTCGTGTTAAGTGAATTGCTCAAAGTTGTATTCGGCCCGAATCCACTTAAGGCGGATGCCCCGCCTATACTCAGCGGAAGCTGGGAAGTTGGCGGAGTGATTCTAATTAAATACCGAATCTTCATCATCGTAATTGGTGCGCTCGTGTATGGCGGACTATTGTTCATATTGAAGCGTACGAAGATTGGACTAATCGTGCGCGCAGGCGTTATGAATCCGGAAATGGTTCAAGCGCTAGGCATTCCGATTCGGCGTGTATTTACGCTTGTATTTATGGTTGGGGCAGGTCTGGCGGCACTGGGAGGCGTACTGCTTGCTCCATACTCAGGAGTGATATTTGCCGAAATGGGTATGCAATTTGCCATTCTTGCCTTCATCGTCGTTGTCATTGGCGGCATGGGGAGTATCCAAGGCTCTGCACTGGCTGCACTGTTGGTTGGCTTGTCGGGAGCATTTATGGCCTATTATGTGCCAGACTTGTCGCTTGCAGGCAATATGCTGCTGATGGTGGTTGTCCTTCTCATTAAGCCGTCAGGCTTGTTCGGGGCGAAGGGGGGAGCGTAATGAGACATATAAACATCGGAACAAAATGGTTCCTTCTGCTCGTCATTGGACTTGCCGTGCTGCCGTGGATCAATGACTCGCGCAGCTTCCTCATTATTATGACGCAAATTTGTATCTTCGCCGTTTTTGCGATGAGTTACGACATTTTGCTCGGTTATACAGGTATTGTCTCATTCGGTCATTGTATGTTCTTCGGTATTGGTGCGTACGCAAGTGGTGTCATGCTCGATCGGATGGGAGCCAACATCGGAGTCTTGCTGCTGTCGATTGCAGCAGGTGTGATCTTGTCGGCGCTGCTCAGCTATCTGGTAGGCATGTTGTCTTTGCGTTTGAAGAATCACTTTTACGCAATGCTTACGTTGGCCTTTTCCGGATTGCTGCTTGTCTTGGCGGAGAAGTGGAGGTCTCTGACGCGAGGAAATGACGGCTTCACGTTCCCGATTCCCTCAGAGCTGAAGGATCGGACGGTGCTGTACATGGTATCGCTCGCAGTGATGGTTGTCATCTATATGCTGCTCAGAAGGTTCACGCAATCCCCCGTCGGTCGTGTATTGGTGGCGATACGTGAAAATGAGCAGCGAACCGCTTCGCTCGGCTATGAGATCATCCACTACAAGGTGTTTGCAAGTGTAGTCGCAGGTGTAGTCGCCAGCATTAGCGGATCCATGTATGTGCTGACACTACGATTCGTCAATACGACGGTGTTCGCGATGGATATGACCTTGAACGCGCTTCTGATGACGATTATTGGCGGCGTTGGGACGCTATTCGGGGCGATTATTGGCTCAGCGATTATTGAATGGGCGCACCATGGCCTAACTGAGTTGGCTAAGTTCCACCCAATATTCGAGAGATGGATTATTTTCTTTGGCCTTCTCTATATTGTCGTCGTGCTCGTCTTCCCAGCAGGCATAACCGGAACGCTCCGATTGTGGTGGATGAAGCGGAGAGGAAGGAGAACTTCTTCGTCTCCTACAGAGACAGCATCTCGGCATGGGAAGGAGGAGGCAGGATGACTTCTCGCAGGCAGAAGGACTCGGCTGCGGAGCACTTGGAGGCTCATGACAGTCGAAATCAGTACAATCGGCATCATTTGGTTGAGGATACCTCTGTGGTCGGTTCCTTTGTCGTCCGCTGCCGGGTACGGCAGGAGACCGAGGGGTTGGACGATTGGCGAATCCGAATTACCTATGTACAGGGCCAGGAAGAGCAGACCGTTGCTTCATGGGAGGAAGCGGTGGGCTATATGCAGCTGATGATGAAGCGGGGGAATGACGTGTATGAACGAGAACGGAATGAATGAAAGAGAAAAGAATGAGCAGTCGATCATCCGTCTGTTGTCCGTAGGAACTTATATCCCTGAACAGAAAATGACTAGCGGCGATATTGCAGAAGCATCAGGCATCCCTCAGCATATTGTGGAGTTGAAGCTGGGCATCCGGCGGAAGCCTGTACCAGGGCCTGATGATCATCCCTGCGCGATGGGGGTTGCAGCAGCGAAGGAAGCGATTCGTCGTGCCCAGATCGCGCCTGAGGAAATTGATCTCATTATATATATCGGTGAAGAATACAAGGAATACCCGGTATGGACGGCGGCACTTCAACTGCAGCATGAGATTGGAGCTGTAAATGCGTGGGGCTTCGATATGGGCTCCCGATGCTGTACGGCAATTATGGCCGTTCAGACAGCGAAGTCGATGATGTTGGGGGATTCTCGTATTGGCACTGTGCTGCTTGCTGGCGGCTATCGCAACGGCGACCTGATTGACTTAACGGACCCGAACACTCGCTTCATGGCGAACTTGGGTGCTGGCGGCGGAGCGATGCTGCTCCAGCGTGGGGCTGGCCCTTCGTATCCAGAGGTGCTGGATTCAGCAATTATTACGGATGGATCATTTGCGCAGGATGTCATCATTCAAGCAGGGGGAACGAAGCAGCCATTGACGGCTGAGCTATTGGCGCAAGGTCAGGTTTGCTTCCGAGTCCCAGATCCAGAACGGATGAAGTCAAGACTGGATGCGGTGTCGATGCAGCGATTCACTCAGGTGGTGGAACAAGCTATTCAGGGTAGTGGATATACGATCTCGAATATTGATTTTATCGGCTTGCTTCATATGAAACGATCCGCACATGAATTCGTGCTGCGTTCCTTGGGGATTCCCGAAGAACGTTCCGTTTATTTGGAGGACTACGGACATATCGGTCAATTCGATCCGATTCTATGTATTGAATTAGGCGTAAATCGGAAATTGATTCAACCGGGCAGCATTGTTGTATTGGCAGCTGCAGGCATCGGATATGCGTGGGGAGCTCTCACCTTAAGATGGGGGGATGAAGCATGAAGATTCATTTAAAATCCGTTGAATTGCCAAATGGGGAAACACTCGGATACCGTGAACGTGATGGCGGCGATGAGGTAGTTGTGCTGATTCATGGCAACATGAATTCGTCCTGTCATTGGGATGTCGTGCTGGAACAGATGGATGTTCGGTATAAGCTGTATGCGGTCGATCTGCGTGGATTTGGTATTTCTACCTATCATACGCCGATTGAGTCCTTGTCTGATTTCACTGCAGATGTGAAGCAATGGGTCGATTTACTCGGTCTAACTCGTTTTACCCTCATTGGCTGGTCAACTGGCGGCGGGGTGGCAATGGAGTATACTGCCGCTTATCCTGATGAGGTAACGCGACTAGTGCTGCTGGCAAGCGTCTCGACTCGTGGATATCCATTCTATGAGGACGGAACGAACGGTTTGCCAGATGTTACGCGCCGGATTACGGCAATAGAAGGTATTCGATCATTGACTCGCAACACCCTCATCGAATCTGCGAACATACGTCGGGATCGCCAGTTTATGAAGCAATTGTATGAGGCCGTCATCTATGATCGGAATCAGCCGGAAGAGGCAAGATACGAAACCTATTTAGACGATATTTTGACGCAGCGTAACCTGATGGATGTGTATCATGCGTTGAACACGTTTAACATAAGTGTATTTGATCATGAAGCATCTCCGGGAAGCGGGGCTGTGAAACGAATCAAAGCCCCCGTTTTGGTTCTGCGGGGCATGCAGGATTTAGTTATTACTGAGGCGATGACGAGGGAGACGCTAGCTGATCTGGGAGACATTGCGGAGTTCGTTCCATTGACAGGATGCGGTCACTCACCGTTAGTTGACGATCTTTCGCAGCTGTTGCATGCAATCGAGTCCTTCTTGGGAAGAGATTCATCAGAAGCAGCTCCTAGCGGGTCAACTGCATCGGCTGGTCATATAGATTGAAGGGAGACAGGGAAAGACGATGACGATGAAGCTTACAGGGAAAACGGCAGTAATTACAGGCGGAGCAAGCGGCATAGGGCTTGCAGCAGTACACTTGTTTCTTGAGGCAGAGGCGAATGTTGTCATCGCTGACTTCAATGAGACGGCAGGACAGCAAGTGATCGAAGAGCTGGCAAGTGAACGGCGTGATCGGGCGTTATTCGTGAAGACGAATGTAGCAGATGAAGAAAGTGTGCGGCAACTGATGGAGCAGACGGTTGCGACGTTTGACGGTATCGACATTCTGATCAACAATGCTGGAATTACACGTGATGCGATGCTGCTGAAGATGACCCCAGAGCAATGGCAGGATGTAATCAATGTGAACTTGAATGGTGTGTTTCTATGCACACGTCTTGCAGCTCCTTATATGGCGGCGCAAGGCAAGGGGAAAATCATTAATACATCATCGATTGTTGGCGTTCAAGGCAATATTGGACAGACGAACTATGCTGCGACCAAAGCAGGCGTCATTGGCATGACGCGTACATGGGCTCGGGAGCTAGGATATAAGGGGATTTGTGTGAACGCGGTTGCCCCAGGCTTCATCGCAACAGAGATGGTGGCCAAGATGCCGGACAAGATTATAGACAGCATGCGTGAAAAAGTACCGCTGCGCCGATTAGGACGGCCGGATGAGGTTGCACAAGCATATTTATTCCTCGCTTCGGATGCAGCTGATTATATAAATGGAACAGTGCTGGAAGTGAACGGAGGGTTGTCCATTTGAATGGACTAGATGCTCGTCAGAGCACAGTGGATAGCCGCTTCGATCAACGGCTGAATCAACCGCTTGCCCCTCGCCGCTGCGCTCAGGTTATGAGCGCGGATGAAGCGGTGGCGCTTATTGCAAATGATGCAACGGTTGCTGTGGGAGGCTTCGTCGGATGTGCTCACCCAGAAGCACTTACGTCAGCGCTGGAGCGCCGCTTCTTGAACGAGGCGGCGCCGACAGGGCTTACGGTTGTGTATGCAGCAGGACAAGGGGATGGCATAGTTCGCGGCGTGAACCATCTTGCGCATGAAGGCATGGTGAAGCGGGTCATTGGAGGGCATTGGGGACTTGCTCCGCGTTTGGGCGCGCTTGCGCTCAATAACCGGATTGAAGCCTACAACTTTCCGCAGGGTGTGATTGTACATCTCTATCGTGATATAGCTGCAGGCCGATCGGGGACATTGACCCATGTCGGCCTTTATACCTTCGTCGACCCGAGAAATGGAGGAGGCAGGCTGAATGCAAGCACGGTGGAAGCGCTTGTAGAGCTGGTGCAGCTTGGAGGCCGAGAGCAGCTCTATTATCGAGCTTTTCCAATCCACTGCGCTTTCGTGCGCGGCACGACTGCTGATGAGCGCGGCAATATCTCCATGGAGCGAGAGGCAGTAACGTTAGAAATGCTAGCACTTGCTCAAGCAGCGAGGAACAGTGGAGGAATTGTGATTGCGCAGGTTGAGCGCATATTGCCTCACGGTACCATGCATTCGAAGCAGGTAGTCATCCCAGGCATGCTGGTCGATGCTGTCGTTGTCGCTAGGCCAGAGGAGCATACAATGACGTTCGCAGAGGTATACAACCCCGCATATGCTGGGGAGATCCAGCAGGAATCGTCCGCCGCATATGTGCCTCCAATGGCAAGAGATGAGCGGCTAGTCATTGCACGGCGAGCTCTCAAGGAAATCCCCTCTCACAGTGTTGTGAATCTCGGCATCGGACTGCCTGAGGGAGTTGGATATGCAGCACTTGAAGCGGGACGAACAGATATGACGCTGCTCCTTGAATCCGGCCCTGTTGGTGGCATACCTGCACGAGGGTTAAGCTTCGGCGCATCTGCGTTTGCGGAGGCCATTCTTGATCAGCCAGCTCAATTCGACTTCTTCGATGGAGGAGGGATTGATGTTGCTTGTCTGGGGATGGCAGAGGCAGACGGCAGAGGAGACGTGAATGTTAGTCTGTACGGCGGCAAGCTGACAGGCTGCGGCGGCTTCATTAATATAAGCCAAAATGCGAAGAAGCTTGTCTTCTGCTCCACCTTTACGGCTGGCGGTCTGAAGGTGGAGATGGCTGATGGTGGCCTTCGCATCCTTCAGGAGGGACGCTTCCGGAAGTTCGTTCGGCAAGTAGAGCAACTCACCTTCTGTGCAGATTATGCACAGCGACGTGGCATCGAAGTGCTATATGTGACAGAGCGTGCAGTATTCCGGCTGCATGCAGGGGAACTTGAACTTATCGAGATGGCACAGGGACTATCGCTGGAAGCAGACATTCTAGCCAATATGGACATCGTGCCTCGCATCAGTCCACAGCTGAAGTGGATGGAGGAAGATCTGTTCCGATAGGGATTGTCATGGACTGTCATAGAGACTGTCTCATAAGTTGAAGCTGATTTACTGCCTGTAAGATGATACTGGTAATGAGAAAGGTCGAGTAAGGGGGACGTTGGTACCCTAACTCGACCTTTTGTTTTATTGCAGCTTCGCCTTCATCACCTGCGTCTGCAATGGCTGTTGTAGGTGATTTTCAAGGCAGCGAAAATATTGTGAGCGCTATCAAAAAATGTTGCTTGCCTTACAAAACAGGGCGAGATTATCATAAAATTGCGGAAGGGGCCCAAAAGTTACCGCAATCGATATGGAAAGGGGAAGATCATGAAGACGAACAGTCAACCGGGGGGACGCCGATCATTTCACTTGCGTGAAAATGCTCAACTCTACCTTATAATGCTTCCCGTTCTACTTCATATTTTTGTCTTCAGTTATATTCCGATGTACGGGATAATCATCGCATTTCAAGATTATTTCCCGGGAAAACCTTTTTTCTCATTAACAGATACGAATTGGGTAGGTTTTAAACACTTTATTGAATTTTTTAATGGTCCGTATTTTGGAAGATTGATGCGTAATACGTTCTCGCTCAGCTTTTATTTTATGGTGTTTGGCTTCTGGGTGCCCATTCTGTTTGCGGTATTGCTTAACGAACTGAAGAGTGGCATCTTCAAGAAGTACGTACAGACCGCAAGCTACTTGCCTCACTTTATTTCGAACGTCGTCGTTGCGGGCATGGTGTTGTCATTCATCAATACGGATGGAATCATTAATACCATCGTGAAGATGTTCGGCGGGGCACCGGTCGCGATAAACACGGAAGCGGGTTATTTTCCGGCCATTTATACGATTACGAGCATATGGAAATCATTTGGCTGGAGCAGTATTTTGTATTTGGCAGCCATGTCCTCTGTTGATCCTCATTTATACGAAGCTGCCAAGATGGACGGAGCCAACCGCTTTAAACAAATCCTCCATATTTCGTTGCCATCCATTCGTCCGACCATCTTATTTCTGCTTATATTCGCGATTGGCAGTCTGTTTTCAGCGAACAGCGAGTTTATTTGTTGATCTACAACCCAATGGTATATGAAACGGCGGATGTCATTGGCACCTATTTGTACCGCGATGGCTTGCTTGGCGGACAATTCAGTTTAGGAACGGCAGTTGGGCTGTTCATATCAGTTATCAACTTCGTGCTGCTGTATTTCGCAAATACGCTAAGCCGTAAATATTCAGATTATGCCTTGTGGTAAGGAGGAGTACAATGGCCTCGGTCAGGAAAAATCCGAACAAGATCAGGGAAGGCTCTGTCGTGGTGGACATTATCTTGTACGCGATCGCGCTTGTCATTTGCTTAATCACCTTGTATCCCTTTTATTTCGTCATCATCATGTCGATCAGTTCGCCTTCGGAAGTAGCCGCCATGAATGTTGTTTGGTTTCCGAAAGGCTTTAACCTAAGCTCATATGAATTGATTGTGAGAGATGCGAAAATGTGGTGGGCGTATTCGAACACTTTGATTTACGTCGCCGCAGGCACGCTTTTGAACTGCTTAATGGCTGTATTGGGTGCATACCCGTTAACGGTGCGCAATCTGAAGGGGCGAAAATGGATCGTTGTATTTCTACTAATTCCGATGTATTTCGGGGGCGGATTAATTCCCTCCTACCTGCTCGTGAATAAGCTTGGGATGTACAATACCATGTTTGCAGTTATTATCCCTGGGATGGTTAGTATTTGGAATATCATCCTTGTCAGGACGTTTTTTATGACGATTCCAGATGGTCTGAAGGAATCTGCTTTTATCGACGGGGCTTCCCATCTGCAGCTGCTGTTTAAGATTATATTGCCGATTTCCAAGCCGATTCTTGCCGTTATTGCGATTTATTCGATTGTCGGCATTTGGAACAGCTGGTTCGACGCGCTTGTCTATCTGCCGAACGAAAAGCTTCATCCGCTGCAAATGTATCTATACCGTGTCGTCGTTCAACAGTCGGTGGATCTAAAGATGTTATCGCTGGAAGATACCAAAAATGCGGTGGCGAACATGTTGACCAACATCCAGTTAAAATACGCGATTATCGTTTTTACGGCATTGCCTGTCATCTTTACGTATCCATTTTTTCAAAAGTATTTCATCAAGGGAGCGCTTCTTGGTTCTTTAAAAGAGTAGGACTTTACTTTTTGAGAGAACAGATCAATTAACGACGAAGGGCATTGTGGTATGGAGAGAAAGAATGTTTTTGATGTATTGAAAGCGTTTACAGCATATCTTGGGATAAGATTTCATCATTTCAACTACAAGGGCCAGGTTTCGGTGAAATCATTTTGAAATTCGTTTTTATCGATTCGAGGGGGAATCTAAAAATGAAACAATGGAAAAGAACATTGATCTCCGTATTAACGGCAATTTTCGTGATTGGGTCGATAACGGCATGCGGCACCTCCAGTAACAGCGCCAACAGCGGCGATAACAAGAAGGAGGAAGCAGGAGGATCTGCTTCTGCCGAAGTCAAAAAGTTGAAACTGCTTGGGCCGCAAGGTTCGAACAAATATATCAAATTCGATGAGAGAGAAAAATATCCGGTATGGAAAGAAGTCAATAAGATGCTCACAGATGCCGGTTTGCAATTGGACTACGAGATGGTTCCAGGCGAGCAATATAAAGTGGTCGTTCAAACGAGAATGGCGTCCGGTTCCTCGCTTCCAGACATCGTAAACATTTCGGCACTAGATAACACGACAGTGTTGAATTTGGCGAAGCAGGGCGTCCTGCTTGATCTGAATCCACTGATCGAGAAGTACAGCAACGGCAACATTAAGAAAATGTACAATGAAGAATTCCCATACGCCAAAAAGACGACAACATCCCCTGACGGCAAAATGTACTGGTTCAGCAATCTTCATAAAAAAACCATATCAGGAAAAAACACCAGCTCCAGTTGCATTGACGATGCTGCTTCGTAAAGACTGGCTTGATAAGCTGAAGCTCCCGGTTCCACACACAGCTGCAGAATATTTGCAAACATTGAAGACGTTCCGGGAGAAGGATGCCAACGGAGATGGCAAGCAAAACGAAGTGCTCGTATACGATCCAAGCAAATTTGAAGGCGCTATCGCGCAATGGTTCGGACTTGGTACAGATATCACGGCAGTAGATGTTGAGAACAAAAAGGTAGTATCCCCTTGGTATCAAGACGGAATTAAAGATTACTTCCGCTACTTGCAGCAGTTAACGAAAGAGGGCATTCTCGACACAAGCCTGATTGGGGCGACAGGGGAGCAAAAGCAACAAAAAATGACCGAAAACCAGGTTGCTTCATTGAGTGATTATAATCTGGAGACCTATCAGGAGCCTACCATTAACGGTGGAGGGGAGTTCCTCCCATTGATGCCGCTCAAGGCGGTCGACAACATCACTCCGGCAGCACAGTTGGAGCCTCCATTCCTTGTGTGGCAGAAGTACGCAATTACAAAAGATTGCAAAGACGTGGAAGCAGCCATCAAGTTTTTCGATACGATTTACTCGGAAAAATATGCAGATCTTCTGTATTGGGGAATCGAAGGGCAAACTTACAAGAAGGACAGCAACGGCGCGAAGGTGTTTATTAATAATGGCTCAGACGAAGAGTTGGCTAAATCGGGTCAAATTACTGGGCGTCCGTTATTCGGGGACACAGTTTTTCCACGTGTTCAATTCGCCAATCTGGAATTCGAGCTCTCTGGTGTGCCCGAAGCAAAAGCCGATCATGAGCTGAATATTTTAAATTACAAACCATATTTTGTGAATATGAACCTGAACTATCTGGCCATTCCTGATGATCAGCAGCTCGAGAAGAAAACAAAAATTTTAACTAACTTGAACACGTACTCTCAGGAACTTGCGACCAAGCTTGCTCTAGGCCAAAAATCGCTTGACGATTGGGATCAATATATCTCCGAGCTGAAAAAGCTTGGGCTTGATGAATTAATGAAGATTGATCAGCAGCTGCTCGATAGATACAACAGCATCCAGTAACAATGCACCAATAATCCGGAAAATTGGCGTTCTCCTCGGCTTCCATAGAGGAGTTCGCCGTTTTCTTCATATTGCTTCATCATGCGAAGTGGTCTTCAAACCGAAGGAGGTGCGGACTATGCGACATTGGAGCTTTGGGAGCGGCACGTTTCGAAAGATCTTTCTGTCCTATACTGCGATATTGATCATCCCCATCATCGTGTTCAGCACCTTAAATGTACAGCGGAACATAACGGAGGAACGTCAGAAGCTGCATGAGAAGCATGTATCGGATGCAAATCGGATTGCGGCGGTTGTGGACAATAAATTGAACGAGCTCAAAAATATAGCGAAGATGATTAGCATAGAATCATGGCTTCGGAAGATGATGCAGAATACGGATGTTTATAATGATGAATTTGATTTGTTGAAGATGCTCGAAATCCGAAGGAATTTCGAAAATTCAATTAATTCTACAAATGTGCTATCTTTCGGCACAGTTATTTTTCCAGATAAACAACAGATGTTATCGACATGGGGGACATTTTCGGAAGACCACTTCTTCTCTAATATTGCTGTATTTGATGGAGATACACGGCAAATGATGCAAAGCGCTCTTCGGGAGCAACAGTATTTCAAAGTAATGGCGCCAGCAACGGTCAATTTGTGGGGCAGCAGTAAGAGGGTTATTCCTGTCCTTCAAAGTCTGGAGGTGGTCAATCGCCCGCGGGCGGTACTGGTCCTATTTATTGACAGCGATTACTTCTCAGAATACATGCGTCGTTTCGGGAGTGTGGAATCCAAAGACATCTTAATAACGACATATGGAACGCCTATTTTCAAGCAGAGCCGAAATCCGGTTAACGGGGTTCATGAAAATCAGCAGACCTATGAGCTTGTTGTGCCTTCCCAAGAGAGCAGTCTGCAATATAAAATCTCCTACTTCGATAACAGTGTCATCGGTATCAATAACTTGTTCAGTTCACTGCTGGCTATCATGATCTCCATTGCGGTCGGCATGTTGTCGGCTTTTTTGCTGGCCAAGGTCAGTTACCGACCTCTAGGAACCTTGCTTAACAAGCTCTCTGCAGGGATTCGTTACGAGGAGGGTGAAAATAGTCCCGTATCCGGCTCCGAATACAATTACATTGAGGAATCGTTCGACCGGCTGTTGAGTGAAAATCAGGTGCTTCAGCAATCCATGCAGGACTACGAAAAAGCGGCGAAGTCGAATTTGTTCCTCCAGCTGCTTAAAGGGTATTTCGCAGATGATCAGCACTTGAACGGGTTGAAGAAATTCGGCATTGGCTATACCGAGGAAATGCATTATTGCACGATGTTGATCAGCTTTCATGCCATTCGTGATTTCTCCGATCTGGATAAGATCAGGAAAATCGAGATGATGACGATGGTAATCATCGAAAAAGTGATGAGCTGTCATCGGCTGGACTATGAGCTATTCGAAGTGACGAATGCGGACAAAGCGTTGATCCTATCCTCCACAAACCGATTTGGAGAAGATGGCATGATGGAACAAATTGCTGTCGGAATTACGGGAGAAATTGAACGTGCATGTGGTTTCCAGCCTATTGTCTTGTATGGAACGATGGAGAAGGGGCTCGTTGGCATTAGTAAGTCGTACTATACGGCTAATGAAAGTTTGCAGTATACGTTGTTTTCACGGGAACATCTACGGGTCGCGCCGGAGGAGTCCATTCCAAGCATCGTTGACTATTATTATCCGACAGATTGGGAGGTTCAGTTGATTAACAACTTGAAGATAGGGAACCTGGATACCTCGATGCAGATTCTCTACGAAATCAGCGCGGAAAACGGGAAACGAAACCTGTCTGAAGCAAGTACGATCAGACTCGTTTCATTATTGATGGAAACGCTGCTAAGAGTGCTGCATGAACTCAATCTCGATACGGGCATTTACGCGAAACAATTTACCAATAGAGCAAAGGGAAAAAATACGGAGGAAATGTGGGGCTATGTGTTTGAAGTGGGAACGTTACTATGCGAGCGAAATCGGTACTCCAATACGTCATCAACGATTGAAGCTGGAAGTCAGTTGCTGCAGTACGTAAACCAAAATTACACGAGTGCCGACGTATCCTTAAAACAGCTTGCTGAAATCTTCCAGATGTCGGTCTCTAAGGCGTCTAAACTATTTAAGGAAGTCACTGGAATCAATTTCTACGATTATTTATGCCGGCTTCGTATTGAAATGGCTAAGGAAT
>NZ_JMDX01000177.1:0-12709 GCF_000935845.1 Paenibacillus sp. E194 | reverse complement strand
CGATGCCGCCCCATCGAAATGAATCTTATAGCGGCCTGCCTGCCTCTCGATTCGCTCCACACGAGTAATCGTTACGATCCGTTCGCTTTCCTTCAAACGACTCTCCTCCATACAAATACATAGAAGCACCTTCGCTTAACGCGAAGGTGCTTGAGCTAACAACAAATTATTCGTCGTCACCTAATTCCAATTCAATTGCATCATCGTCATCTTCACTAACACCCTTATCAGGGATTGTTGTGGTCAGATTGCTGGCTGCACGAATTTGATTTTCAATTGTAAGGGCAATCTCCGAATGTTCCTTCAAGAATTGCTTCGCATTCTCGCGGCCTTGACCCAGACGCTCACCTTCGAAGGAGTACCATGCACCGCTCTTCTGCACGATATCCATCTCTGTACCAATATCGACGATGCTTCCCTCACGAGAAATACCTTCACCATACATAATATCGATGTCCGCCTGCTTGAATGGAGGCGCAACCTTATTCTTAACAACCTTAATCCGAGTGCGGTTACCAATCATGTCTGTACCTTGCTTAATGGTCTCAACACGACGCACATCAAGACGAACACTGGAATAGAACTTCAAGGCACGGCCACCTGGAGTCGTCTCTGGGTTACCGAACATAACGCCAACCTTCTCGCGAAGCTGGTTGATGAAGATCGCAATCGTCTTCGACTTGCTGATTGCACCAGACAATTTACGCAAAGCTTGCGACATTAGACGTGCCTGCAAGCCGACATGGGAATCACCCATCTCGCCTTCAATCTCCGCTTTCGGCACAAGTGCAGCAACAGAGTCAATAACGATAATGTCTACTGCACCACTTCGTACCAATGCTTCCGCGATTTCAAGCGCCTGCTCCCCTGTGTCCGGTTGGGATAACAGGAGCTCATCGATATTAACGCCAAGCTTGTTCGCATATGCTGGATCCAATGCGTGCTCCGCATCAATAAATGCAGCTTGTCCACCTGTCTTCTGTACTTCTGCGATCGCATGAAGTGCAACCGTTGTCTTACCGGAAGATTCCGGTCCATATACTTCAATAATACGACCTCTCGGCAAACCACCGATTCCTAGAGCTATATCTAATGCAAGCGATCCACTTGGCACAATCTCCACTTGCATGTGATTGGATTCGCCAAGTTTCATGATCGAACCTTTACCGAATTGTTTCTCAATTTGACGCAAAGCCATTTCTAACGCAGCGCGACGATCTGACACAAACTCACTTCCTTCACTGATTCGTTTGATATATACATCATAACGTGTTTTATTCGGTTTGCCAAGCATTTTTTCGAACATACATTCGTTTTTTACGAACGTTTATTACTCTTATTTCCATATTATCCATTCACCACCTAGTCCTCGTATCGAGTAAACCAACAAAAAAAACCGCAACAAAGTGTAAATACACTTCGTTACGGTTCTTCCGTATCTTATGATTCGATTGTATCCTACACCACTACATTTGTCAACATTTGTTAATGGATATGTACAGTTCGATCCTGCAGCCTTCTCCACAATCGATACATAATAGCATATACAGTACGGCGGCGGATTCCTTCTCGATCTCCGTTCAAGCGAAGCTCTTCCACTACGATTTCCTTGCCCTTCTCCGCAATTGCAATATAAACGAGTCCTACAGGCTTCCGCTCGGAGTGAGCTGGTCCTGCTACGCCTGTTATGGCAACAGTGAAGTCTGTATCTGCAATATCACGCATCCCTTCAGCCATTGCCTTGGCTGTTGGCTCGCTGACCGCACCAGGCGCATTTTCACCCTCGAGCAGTTCATGAGGCACGCCTAGAATGCGCTCTTTCATCTCATTCGAATAGGTTACCGCCCCGCCGGCAAACACTTGAGAGCTTCCCGGAACAGCTGTGATCATGTCTGCAAACATCCCGCCCGTGCAGCTCTCAGCTGCGGACAAGGTCATGCCAAGCAGCGATAACTGCTCCACCAACACCTCTGGTAAAGATACATCCTTGGCAGCATACAAATGCATCCCCAGTCGGTTGTGAATTTCCTGTTCAACCTGATCAAGCTTCACATCTGCCTCGTGCTGATCTGTTCCTTTAACGGCTAAGCGAACGAGAACCTCGCCTTCCTTAGCATAGGTGGCAATCGTTGTGTCCGTCTGCTGTTCAATGAGATCAAGAAGAGTATTTTCCAATCCAGATTCACCTATGCCTGCGAACTTCAACATCCGTGTATATAAGGAAGACTGATCAATGAGTTGCTGGCTCTTCAACCAAGGAATCGCCTCATTATCGAGCATCGGCTTCATTTCACGAGGTGGTCCAGGAAGCAGTACATATGTAGTACCATCATGCCGCAGGGCATTTCCTACAGCAAGCCCAGTCGAGTTCTTCAGTACATCAGCACCGTCTATCACATTCGCCTGACGCTTATTGCTTTCGACCATATGTATGCCGCGCCCCGCAAACATCTCTGTCATTTTGACCATTGCGGGCTCATCATAGGTCATCTTGCGGCCCAACATCTCCGCGAGCACATCCTTCGTCAGATCATCCATCGTCGGTCCTAGACCACCCGTGAAGATAAGCAGATCGGAACGCTTGCATGCCGTTTCAATACATTGTCGAATCCGCACTGCATTATCCCCAACAACCGTATGATAGAACACATCTACACCAACCACTGCCAGTCGCTGCGAAATATATTGCGCATTCGTATTGACGATTTGTCCCAGCAGCAGTTCTGTCCCAACTGCAATGATCTCTGCTTTCATGCCAACCACCATCCCTATAAGCGTTATCAAGCATTTTACAAGTCTATACATGCGAATAGGTGCCTCTTCCTGCCCGGAGAGCCGGAACTATGGAAAAAGCACCTATTGACCTATCAGCTTCCGTTATCAATCCGAAAGGTGAAGCACATTTTTATTTTTACAAAGTAGTCAATTCCCGAGTATACGGTAATTAACGCTGCGACCCAAGTCGACAAGATGTCAAACCGGAAATGAATGAACGCAAATGGGAAATTGTTCAGCAGCATCGCTGCAATCGCCGTAATTTGGGTTGCTGTTTTCCATTTCCCCCACTTGCTTGCAGCAACAACAGTTCCTTCGAGCAAGGCAACTTGCCTTAGGCCAGTAACCGCAAATTCACGGCTAATAATAACAACCGCAATCCACGCATCACATTTTTGCATCTCAACTAGTGAGATAAGTACCGCTGCTACGAGCAGCTTGTCTGCAAGTGGATCAAGCAGCTTGCCTAAATTTGTAACCATTTTGCGTTTACGGGCGATATAACCATCCAATCCATCGGTACTTGCAGCAATAATGAAGATCAAGGCCGCAATAATCTGGTTGTAAGTAATCGAGAAACCCTCTAGTTCAATCGCAGGCAAATAATCAAAGTTCACCAATAGGAAGAACATCATTATTGGCACAAGAAAAATACGGACTAACGTTATCTTGTTCGCCAGATTCACGCGAGACCCTCCCCGGCTAAGTCAAATTCAAGCGCATGAGTAATTCTTACCTTGGCAATTTCCCCAATACTCAATGGCTGGCCGGAAATAAATACTTCCCCGTCAATTTCAGGGGCGTCGAATTGCGAGCGGCCGATGAACACATCATTGCGGCCATCGTAACGCTCAACAAGGACTTCCAATATATCACCAATACGCTTTTCACTTACTTCTTTTGATACTTGGCGTTGAATTTCCATAAGGGTATTCGCACGCCATTCCTTAACATCATCAGGCACATGGTCTGGCAGCCTCGTTGCAGGCGTGTCCTCTTCGGAAGAATAGGTAAAAACGCCAAGCCGATCGAACTTCATCTCCCTGATGAAGTCGCATAGTCTGTCAAAGTCTTCGTCCGTTTCTCCAGGGAACCCTACGATAATAGACGTACGCAGCGCTACACCAGGGATTCGTTCACGGATTTTGTTCACCAGCTCTCGTGAATCACGCTGGCGACCAGGACGTCTCATGCGCTTCAAAATGCTATCTTCGCTATGCTGCAATGGCATGTCGATATACTTGCAAATCTTCGGATTGCTCGCAATCGCATCCATAAGCTCCTCAGTAAAAAATCCAGGGTATGCATAGTGCAGACGAACCCATTCCACACCCGGAATTTCGCTTACTTTATTCATTAACTCCGGCAGCTTGAAACCGTCGTATAAATCTACACCATAATTCGTGGAATCTTGGGCAATTAGGCTAATCTCCTTGACCCCTTGTCCTGCAAGCTGAGCTACCTCAGCAAGAATCGATTCCATTGTACGGCTGCGGAACTTACCTCTCATGATTGGTATACTGCAAAATGTGCAGTTATTGTCGCAGCCTTCGGCTATTTTGACATATGCCGTATAGCGCGGAGTCGCCACTTTGCGTGGAAGGATGCGATCATAATCGAATACGGGATTGCCTACACGAATTGGCCTGCTTCCTTGCAGGGCTTCATCAACAATATCATTGATTTTGTCAAAATCACCGGTACCAACGATACCGTCAATCTCCGGCATTTCATCAAGCAGCTGCTCCTTGTATCGCTGCGTTAAGCATCCAGATACAATAAGTGCCTTCAAGTCAGCAGTTTCCTTCAAATCTGCTAGTCTTAAGATCGTATTAACCGATTCTTCCTTAGCAGCATCAATGAATCCACATGTGTTGACGATGATTACCGTTGCTTCTTCTTCGTTTTCCACCAGTTCATATCCACGCTCATAAATTAAGCCGGACATAATCTCGGAATCAACCAAGTTTTTGTCGCAGCCCAACGTTACGATTTTAATCTTTTCTGTCATTTTACATCCCCCATAAGGCAGACTCCTATTGGAGTATTTTCACATCCGTATGTCTATGTACCTCATCAAGTATAATACAGGCATGACTTTGGAGTCAAAAAAACAAAAAGAGCCCAGCATCCTTCCCTCTTGCAGCTTAGTGATGATGGGCTGTCGTTTACCGATAATTCGTAAACTGTAGATCTAGTGGCAGATTTGCACCTCGTAACAGCGTCATAACAGCTTGCAAATCATTTTTACTTTTTCCAGTAACCCGAATCTGATCACCTTGGATCTGACTCTTTACTTTTAGCTTAGAATCACGGATCATAATGTTAATTTTCTTCGATACATCCTGATCGATTCCTTGTTTGCATTTCGCTCGCTGCCGCACCGCAGCAGAAGCTGCAGGTTCAATTTTGCCGAACTCCATATTTTTAATGGCTACGCCGCGCTTGGCCATTTTGGACTGCAAAATATCAATGACATTTTTCAGTTTGTACTCGTCATCCGAGACAATTATCACTTCATCCTTCTCAAGTGTAATTTTACTTTTGCTCCCCTTGAAATCGTATCGAGATTCGATCTCCTTCATTGCTTGTGTAATCGCGTTATTCATTTCCTGTAGATCCAACTTGGATACAATATCAAATGAACTGTCCGCCATCATTAGCTCCCCCTTCACAATACTGCTGTCAAATCAAACCCTTTGTATGTTCATAGTTATGTATATACACAAAGGCATTCTTACACAGACCTAAGCCTGCAAAAGAATGCCTCTGTAGCATGCGATTGTCTAAAAACGGACACGTGCTGGCGCTCGGAACATATCAATAATACCCAGCAAAATATGAGCCAGTCCGAAGCCTAACACACCGTACCCCCAAACACTTGGCGTCAAGTAATACCCTAACAAGCTGACCACAATACCTGCTCCGGTAACGATCCAACTGGTTGCCATCGCTCGACACCTCACTTTATTTTATTGGAGAATAACTATGATCGCCGCAGCTATTATTGTCTCCTCTCACAAAGTGAATATGTCATGTATCATGATGCAATTCACACCAAGTACCTAAGGGAAAGGCCGCTAGCTTAACGTGAGCCTTGGTTCGCATTGTTCGTTGAGGCTTGACCTTGCTTCTCCGTTTGCAGCTTCTGAGCTTCCTCATAAGATACCCACTGCAGACGAATATTTTTGGAGCCTTCGTTATCGGATTTCGTCAATGCTTCGCCAGCAACTGTTACTTCAATTGCTTTGGCGTAGCCTGCGCGAATGAACATGCCTTGTTCGGTCATATCGAACGTAACGGTCTGATCCTTCTCCAATGTTGCATAATGAAGCTTCTTCCCGCTGCTGTTCTTCTCATGAACAGCCAGCCAGCTTCTGTCTCCTGCCGCTTTAATTTCAACCTTCACTGGCGTGTTTGCTGGAGCCGATACGTTGTACACATCCTCAGAACGCTTGGAGGATTCCAACACGATGATTGGCTTCTGCTCCTGTTTCGGAGGTTCAGGCGTAGTAGGCTTAACCGGCTGCTGAACCGCTCCACCGGCATTGTTTTGTCCTGCTTTGTCGCCATTCGCCGCTCCATTTGAGCCTGTAGATGGATTTTGTGTCTCTGTAATATTCGTATCATCAGAAGTGTTATCCGTTGTGCTCGGATTCACTTTCATCACGACGAAGAAATATACTATGACACCAATAAGAATGATGAATGCCCATAGAAGCAGTGTCGATGCCCAGCGTCCGAATCGATCAGACGGCGCTTGTACACTACGTTTCTTCGTACGCATTAGCGGTTCAATTGTTGGCTCTGGTTCCGGCGTTGGGATGTCGTTGCGGTAATACTGCAATACTTCATCAGGATTCAAGCCTACCGTCTCTGCATACGTCTTCACGAAAGCACGTACATAGAACGAACCCGGCAGAACCTTATAGTCCCCTTCTTCAATCGCTTCCAAGTAACGTTTACGTATCTTCGTTGCTTCTTGCACATCATCCAGAGAGAGATTTTTCTCTACTCTTGCTTTTTTCAATAATTGCCCTAATTCTGACACAACTTCACCTCCTGTCCTTAATCCAAGCTGCACTTGCGTACTGCTTTATGTTAAATTTCATTATAATTTATCGTAAACGATTCATACGTAATTTCCTCATCCGGGTTATTGCGCAATTCAATAATATAATCGAAGAAATCATAACTATAGCCGGTTTCTTGAACAAATATGTCTGGATGCTCTATAACCTTCGTGGATGGCATGTTGATAATTTCAGCTAGCAATACAGCATGCTTCTCATTTGAACGAATCGTGCTGACAATGCCATCGATAATAAAAATATTGTTAGGATTCAATTCTTCATCCGACATTTGACTGCGTACGGTCTGCCTGAGCAGCGTCGAAGATACAAACGTCCAGCGCTTCATCGCACACACACTTCCAGCAATGATGGACTCTGTCTTGCCAACCCGCGGCATTCCTCGAAGTCCGATCACCTGATGCCCATCACGCTTGAATATTTCACCCAGAAAATCAACCAGCAGTCCAAGCTCATCCCTTGTAAAGCGGAATGTCTTCCGATCATCAGAATCGCGTTCAATATATCTGCCATGGCGTACAGCCAGAATATCAACCAACTTAGGCTGCCGTAGTGCGGACACTGTAATATTTTCAACCTTTTTCAGCATCTGCCCCATGATTTCGATCTTCTCATCATCATCCGTTTGCAGAAGCATTCCTCTTGTCTTGTCTTCCACACCATTAATCGTCAAGATATTCACTTCTAGCATACCAAGCAGCGAAGCAATGTCTCCAAGAAGACCAGGTCGGTTCTTATGTATCTTATATTCCATATACCACTGTTTGTACTCCATGACACACCTCATCCACGGTTATCCGCCGTTTTCCATTCTACAATACATGGGACACAAATTCCACCGGAGTATAGCTAAAAAACGAGAAAAAACGCAATACTTTCTTATTTTCTCCGATTAAGTACCATTATAGCAGGTTTTGAGCATGTATTCATGTCGTTTGCGCGTGGTTATGGGTATGAAAAGAAAGAAAGTTCGTACCAGAACTTCCTTTCTTTTGATATATGGACAAAATGACGAATTACCCGTTTTGATCAGCCAATTTTACCATCAAACGAGCAATCGTTTGCCGCTCTTCATCAGAGCCTACATTCCATAACTCCCTCAATGCACTTTCTTCTGCATTTTTAGGATCAACCTTTTCTTCCAGAAATGATCCGATCTCAAAAGCAAGCTTGGAAATCGTTTCTTCAGACATGCCTAGCCCTTTTGCTTGCTTGACACGCTCACCAAGAAACTTTTTCCACGAGTCGAAGTTTTCAAGTACTGATGACATGAGAACGCCCTCCTTGTGGCCTAGTGTGAATTCATCAGTCGTAATATGTGCCTCTGCCGCCGGAATTATACGTTCTGTCTGCAAACAGTTCCGCTTACATCTGCCAGCCACCGTTTGGACTAATAATCTGTCCTGTAATATACCCGGATTCCGGCAATGCCAAATAGTAAATAAGGGAGGCAATTTCTTCAGGGGTTCCAAGCCGTCCTAACGGAATATCTTCTTGCAATGCCATTCGCTCTTCTTTATCCAGATGCTTCACCATATCGGTGTCCACTACCCCTGGAGCTACTGCATTTACGGTTACACCAGAAGGAGCCAGCTCTTTGGCCAATGCTTTCGTAAACGCATTAACCCCGCCTTTGGCCATTGAATACATGACTTCACAAGATGCTCCAGTGATTCCCCAAATTGAAGATACGTTGATGATTCGACCGTACTTCTGCGTAATCATGTGAGGAGCGAACCGCTGGGTGCACATAAACATCCCCTTCAGATTGATATCCATGCAGTCCGTCCATTCTTGTTCTGTCACATCTGTGAACAATCCGTAATAGGCAACCCCAGCATTGTTAACCAAGATGTCGGGTGTAAACCCCAGTTCATCAAGCTTGTCCTTCATTCGATCTAGCTGTTCCATATCTCTTAGATCAGCTGAAATCGTCATTACTTGTGCCCCGTGATTGATGCATTTACGGGCTACCTCATTTGCTGCTTCATGTGAATGCAAATAATGAATAACAATTTTCATGCCGACTTGGGCGAAGCGCTCCGCAATCGCAGCTCCAATTCCACGGCTTGCTCCGGTAATAAGAACAGAAGTATCTGACAATGCTTTCATACATGTTCTCCCCCTATGGACAAGTATTCTCTTTAGATAAAAAAGAAGGCGCACCTATTGATAGGCACGCCTTCGTATGTTACGGTTGTTCGACAATAGATACTGCCAGCCGATTCCAATCAAAATGATCTTTCAACCGTTGATGAACTTGTTCTAACGTTAGCGTCTCGTATACCGAAAGTATATCAAATAAATCGGTATCACGGAACTTATACTTCGTAAATTCATTGGCAATTGCTTCAGGTGAATTAAGCATGCGCAAGTATGAGCCAATCGATTTGTTGCGAATACGCTCAAATGCAGCCTGTTCAAAGCCCGACGCCTTGCGTTCATCAATTAGCTCCTGCACCCGCTTTACTAGACCATCAGGGTCTTTTGATTCACCGCCGATAATGGAGAATGCATAGTCCGGACTGCAGGTATATTCGCTGCCAAATGAATCCGTCGTCAAACCCTCCTCATACAGGGTCTGATACAACGGCGAACTACTGCCCATCATCAAGTCCAGCATGAGGCGGGTTGTCACTTCGTATTCCAAAAGCGCTTTGCCCTCTAACCCCGGACGTGGCTCCTTGCAGCCGAATAGACAACGCGGCAGAGAAACGGGCAGCTTCGACACACGTCTTGCTTCCTTAACCTCAACAGGCTCCTCTTCAAAGATCCGGCGGATGTCGCCCTGTGGCTCGAATGATTTGGCTGCTTGATTGCTCCGCACAAGTTCGAAGATGCTCTTCGGATCAACACCGCCTACAACGAACAGCAGCATATTGGAAGGATGATAGAAGGTATGGTAGCACGTATAGAGCGTCTCCTTCGTAATGGTTCCAATCGATTCGATTGTGCCTGCTATGTCGATATGTACAGGATGGATGTGGTACATTGCCTCAATGAGGCCGAAGTACACTCGCCACGCTGCATTGTCGCGATACATGTTAATCTCTTGGCCGATAATGCCCTTTTCTTTTTCCACATTTTCGTCTGTAAAATACGGTCTTTGTACGAAATCAATCAATGTCTGCAGGCTCTCTTCAATGTGTGAAGTGGAAGAGAACAAATAGACTGTACGATCAAATGAAGTGAAGGCATTCGCAGATGCCCCCTGTTCAGCGAACTTCGCGAATATATCCCCTTCTGGCTCTTCGAACATTTTATGCTCTAAGAAATGGGCAATCCCATCGGGAACTTGAACCTCTTCTTGTCCTTCTACTTGAAAGTGATTGTCGATGGAGCCATATTTTGTAGAGAAGGTTGCGTATGTTTTCTGGAATCCCGCTTTTGGCAGAACATACACATCCAGACCATTGTCCATCCGCTCATAATATATGGTTTCTTGCAAATTGGAGTATTGACGTTGTTCCATCGATTAGGCCTCCTCCTTATTGCGCAAGAAATAAATGGTATCCAAGTAGAAGGTCTGCGCGACTTCCTGAATATGTGCAGCTTCAATATGCTCTACCTCATCAATGAGCTGGGATGTTGTGCGCTCTCTTCCGGATAACACTCGATTGAAATCAAAGCCAATCATCTCAAACGAAGAATCATCAATCTCCCGCAATTGATTCGCAATCATGGCCTTCGTCTGGCCGATTTCAAGCGATTGCAGCTGCCCAGCCTTCATCGCATCCAACTGCTCGATAATAATTTGACGGGCTTTGTCGAAGTTCTCGAACTCAATACCTGACTGAATGGTACAAATACCCTTGTGGCCTTCAAAGCGAGAAGCTGCATAGTATGCAAGGCTGTTTTTCTCCCGCACATTTATAAACAACTTTGAATGCGGGTAACTACCTAATATGCCATTGTACATAAGCACGGCAGGATAAGCATCGTCCGCATACGTAATCGTGGATCTAAGCCCCATATTCAACTTGCCCTGGCTAACCTCCAAACGTTCAATGACGGTGTTCGGTTCACCAATACGTGGTACTGGAATAGAACGTGCATATGGTGTCTCCACGTTTCGATCGATACGGAACGCATCCTCGACACAGCGTTCTACTTCTTCATAGGACGTATCTCCAACAACATAGACGTCAATCGCCGCATGCTCAAGCAGCCAGCGGTACTTATCGGTTAAAGTCGCCGCATCAATTCCATCCAGATCGTCTCGATTACCAAGCGCATGCAGTCGATACGGTTCGTTCTTACACATTTCTTCCACACATCGTTCTGCTGCGTATCGAATTTTATCGTTGACAATAGATTCAATCCGCTGACGCACTGTCTGCTTCTCTTCTTCTACATACTTATTGCGCAATGTTCCATTGTCCATAACTGGTGCTGTAATGGCTTCACCTAAAAACTGAAATGCTTGGGCAAGCAAAGACTCAGATGAACTTACAAATGCATCATTAATAACGTCCATGCGGAACTGGATAATTTGATAATCTGCTCGCTTGAACACATCGAAGCCGAAGCCTGCTCCATACAGCTCATCCAGTCGCTCGCGGAACCGAATCGTCTTTGGATAAGAAGCCGTCCCTCTCCGTAATACAAAAGGCGTAAGTGCCGTACTCGTTACGGTATCCTCTTGAAGAGGAATGCCCACATAAACAGAGATGGCGAACGTTTTGAAGCGCTTTGTCGGCATAACATGAACACGCATGCCTTTAACCTTTCCCCGTTCAAATGTCGGTTTGCTCACCATATCTAACCCCATTTCTTCCGTGATTGTCACGGTGAATTGCAACCTTGTTGCATGTTATATTCAGTGATAATCCAATGTATACCTTCTCGCTTCCGTACACATATGATCAATCGTTCAATATCCCTAACATACCGAAATGGAAACAAAGAAGCAAATGGACTGAACGCCATTGCTTCTTCATCCCGCTTCTGTATGTAGCATCCCGTACCGTCTCATCTCAACCGTCGCTTCGGTCACTTGATTACATACAGAAGATATGTTTGCCGATCGTTTTGACTTGAGGTCGAGTCCAAATCCACTTCGAAGTTGCCGTCTCAGGGTTAAAATAGTACAGACAGCCACCGGAAGGATCCCAGCCATTAATGGCGTCCTTCACCGCTCGTTTGGCATTCTCGTTCGGTTCAAGCCAAATCTGTCCATCCGCTACTGCAGTAAATGCACCTGGTTGGAAAATCACGCCATATGCTGTCTTTGGAAAGCTTGGCGACTTCACACGGTTCAATATTACCGCGGCTACAGCCACTTGTCCCTCATAAGGCTCACCGCGCGCTTCCCCATACACGGCATTGGCCATAAATTTCAAATCATTCTCCGACAAACCTAAATTGTTGGAGCCGCTAATATTATTAGTCGAACCGGAAGGCTTGCTCGGTGCAGCTCCTTCCGATGTCTCAGGCTTCCAATTTTTTGTCGCCTTCACTAGTTTTTCTTTCGTCTTGGCACCAACGATTCCGTCAGACTTCATGCCGAACTTCCATTGGAACCATGTCACAGCATTCTTCGTCGCAGGGCCAAAGATTCCATCTGTCTTGCCATCATAGTAACCAAGGAATTTCAATCGACCTTGTAACTCCTTCACATCCTGGCCTTGGGAACCTTGCTGCAGTGTTGCATTGCTAAATGTGGCTTCCGTCTTGCCCATATGCTTGTACTGGAATGCTCCAATTAGCATGAATACGATACATATCGTGATCCAAATCATCCGTTTTCTCATGCCTAACGTCTACCTCTCTCTTGTGAATTTAACAGGATTGGCAACTTTATTATGAGATAACGGATAGAGATCTATGCACTTACAGCCAAC